>NZ_NHSK01000090.1 GCF_016653355.1 Rhodoplanes elegans
GGGTGGGGAGGGGGAAAACCGCTGGCCACTCGATGTCCGTGAATGACACCCCTTTGACCTTTCTCAACCCCCGATCCGACGAGACGGACCAGAGTGATTCCAAACTGAGGCGGTCCGCGCAGATGGGCCGGATCGACAGGGAGCACGACGTGAGCATCGACGCGGTGCAGGACCAACGAGCCGAGACGCGCCGGCGGACCGCCGAGGCGCTGCCGCTGACCGGCAACGAGGCGATCGCGCGCGGCGCCTGGGAGGCCGGCGTCAAGGTCGCGGCCGCCTATCCGGGCACGCCCTCCACCGAGATTCTGGAGAGCCTCGCGACCTATGATCCCGCCGACATCACGGCGCAGTGGTCGGTCAACGAGAAGGTGGCGCTCGACACCGCGATCGGCGCGTCCTTCGCGGGGGTGCGCACGCTCGCCGCGATGAAGCATGTCGGCCTCAACGTCGCGGCCGATTCGCTGATGAGCTTCTCCTACATCGGTGCCCATGGCGGGCTGGTGCTGGTCGTCTGCGACGATCCCGGCATCCACTCCTCGCAGAACGAGCAGGACACGCGGCTGTTCGCCCGCCTCGCCGGCGTGCCGGTGCTGGAGCCGGCCGACGCCCAGGAGGCGCTCGACTACGTCAAGGCGGCCTTCGATCTGAGCGAGCAGTTCGACACGCCCGTGATCCTGCGCGGCACCACGCGGCTCTCGCACACGCGCAGCATCGTGACGGTCGGCGCCCGCACCGAGACGGCGTCACGCGGCTTCATCGGCGACCACACCCGCACCGTGACGATCCCGGCCAATGCGCGCCGGCTGCACCCCAAGGTGATCGCCCGCGAGGCGGCGCTGTCGCAGTGGATGGTGACGTCGCCACTGACCAAGCGCGACGACGGCACCGACCGGCGCTGCGGCATCGTGACGAGCGGCCTCGCCTATCTCTACGTCAAGGAGGCGGCGCCGCAGTTCCCGGTGCTCAAGCTCGCCGGCTCCTACCCGCTCGCCGCCGACGCGATCCGCGACTTCGCCGCGACGGTCGAGCGCGTGATCGTGGTCGAGGAGCTCGAGCCCGTGCTCGAGGAGGCGATCCGCGCGATGGGCATCCCGGCCGAGGGCAAGAGCCTGTTCCCCCGGCTCGGCGAGCTGTCGGTCGAGCTTCTCCGCGAAGGCCTCGCCAAGGCGGGCCTCGTCGACATGCCGGTGCCGTTGGCGCCGATCGACATCACGCCGATGGCGCGCCCGCCGGTCCTGTGCTCCGGCTGCCCGCACACCGCGAGCTTCTACGCGCTGCGCAGCGTCGGGGCGCATGTCGCCGGCGACATCGGCTGCTACACGCTCGCCGCCATCGACCCGCTGCGCTCGATGGACACCTGCGTCTGCATGGGCGCCAGCATCGGCAACGCCGTCGGCATGGCCAAGGCCGGCACCGAGAAGCCGGTCGTCGCCACCATCGGCGACTCGACTTTCCTGCATTCCGGCATCCCGCCGCTGATCGACGCGGTCTACAACAAGGCCGATCTCACGGTGCTGATCCTCGACAACCACATCACCGCGATGACGGGCGGACAGGATCATCCCGGCACCGGCCGCGATCTGCGCGGCGCGGCGGCGCCGCGCGTCGACTACGCGGCGCTGTGCCGGGCGATCGGCATCGACTGGGTCCGGGTCGTCGACCCCTACGAGGTCGGACGCTTGTTGCAGACGCTGCGCGAGGCGACGGCGCATCGCGGCGTATCCGTGATCATCGCGTCACGGCCCTGCGTGCTCGACCCGGTGAAGATCAAGGGCGCGCCCGTGGCGGTGCGCGCCAGCGCCTGCATCGCCTGCCAGTCCTGCATGAATCTCGGCTGTCCCTCGATCACCTGGTCGGGCGAGCTGTTCGAGGGCCGCCACAAGGTGACGATCGACGCCACGACCTGCATCGGCTGCACGATCTGCGCCCAGGTCTGCCCGACCGACTGCATCCAGCCGGTGACGAGGGGAGCCCCCAACTGATGCGTCCGCTGCCGCACGAAGACGACTCCGCGCCGGCGCCACGCCCCGCGACGGCCGGCCTCAACATCCTGGTGGTCGGCGTCGGCGGCCAGGGCGTGCTGATGATCTCCAAGGCCCTCGCACTGCTGGCGCAGCGTCGCGGCTTCGCGGTGAAGCAGAGCGAGGTGCACGGCATGGCGAAGCGGGGCGGCATCGTGTTCAGTCACGTGCGCTTCGCCGAGCAGGTGTGGTCGCCGACCATCGCGCGCGGCGAGGCCGACGTGCTGGTCGCGCTCGAATGGGCCGAGGCACTGCGCTGGCTCGATCATCTGCGCCCCGGCCGCGGCATCTTCATCGCCGACACGCGGCGGATCGTGCCGCCCTTCGCCTGCCGCAGCCGCAAGCCGGGCGCGCCCTCCGCCTATGCGCGCGAGACGCCGGCCGACGTGGTGGGCCGCCACGCCGAGGGCTGCGCGCTCGATGCCACCGGCATCGCGACGGCGCTCGGCGATTCACGCGCCGCCAACACGGTGCTGCTCGGCCGCCTCTCCGCGTGGCTCGATTATCCGGTGTCCGACTGGCACGAGGTGATCGCCGCGATCGTCCCCAAGGGCACGCGCGAGATCAACCGCGCCGCCTTCGACGCCGGCCGCGCCTGGACGGCGCCCGATCCCGACGAGAGCGAGGCGACGGCCCTCGCGACCGCCGCGCCGGCGCCCGATCTACACATCGGCGTCACCATCGACGCGGCCTGGTGCAAGGGCTGCGGCATCTGCGTGAAGCTGTGCCCGGAGCGCTGCCTGGCGATGAGCGGGCCGACCGCGATCGTGACGTCGCCGACGGCCTGCACGGGCTGCCGGGTGTGCGAATGGCTGTGCCCGGACTTCGCCGTCACGGTGCGTAACGAAGGAGTGCCGGCATGAGCACGCTCATGACGACGGGGCTTGCCACGACGCGGCTCACCGCCCTGCACGGCAACCACGCTTGCGCGCTCGCCGCCGTGGCGGCCGGCTGCCGCTTCTTCGCCGGCTACCCGATCACGCCGTCGAGCGAGATCGCCGAGCACCTGTCGCACGAGATGCCAAAGGTCGGCGGCACCTTCGTGCAGATGGAGGACGAGATCGCCTCGATCGCCGCCGTGATCGGCGCGTCGCTCGGCGGGCTCCGCGCCATGACGGCGACGTCCGGCCCCGGCTTCTCGCTGATGCAGGAGAACATCGGCTACGCCGCGATGACCGAGACGCCCTGCGTGATCATCGACGTGATGCGGGGCGGCCCGTCGACCGGCATGCCGACGCGGCCGGCGCAGGGCGACGTGATGCAGGCGCGCTTCGGCAGCCACGGTGATCGGCCCGTGGTCGCGCTCGCGCCCGCCTCCGTGCAGGAGATCTACACCGAGACGATCCGCGCCTTCGATCTCGCCGAGCGGCTGCGCACGCCCGTGACGGTGCTGTACGATCAGGTGATCGCGCAGCTTCTCGAGAGCGTCGCCGTGCCGGCACCTTCGACCATTCATGTGCGCGATCGCAAATGGGCGAACGGCGCCGGCAAGCCGTTCGAGCCCTATGCGGCGGACGACGACGGCATCCCGGCGATGGCGCGGCCCGGCGACGGGCATCGCGTCCACACCACCGGGCTGACCCATTCCGAGAGCGGCTTCCCGACCCAGGCGCCGCCCGTGGTCGACCGCATGATGCGGCGCCTGCTCGGCAAGATCGACGTCCACGCGGCGCTCCTGGAAAAATACGAGACGCTCGCGACCGACGACGCCGAGGTGCTGATCGTCGCCTACGGCATCACGGCCCGCGCAGCGCGCCGCGCCGTCACGGTGCTGCGCGAGGCCGGCATCCGGGCCGGCCTGTTCCGGCCGATCACGCTGTGGCCCTTCCCCGAAGCTGCGCTGGCGCGGCTCGCCGGGCGCGCCCGCGCCGTGCTGGTGCCGGAGATGAATGCCGGCCAGCTCGTCCTCGAGATCCAGCGCATCCTCGGCCATGCGCCGCCGGTGCGCGCGCTCGGCCGCATCGACGGCGAGCCGATCACGCCGAACGAGATCGCGACCGCCGTCAAGGAGCTCGCCGTCCATGCTTGACGCCACGCCCCACACGACGTTCGACCCGAAGGAATGGCTGCGGCTCGCCTACATGCCGCATTTCATGTGCCCCGGCTGCGGCCACGGCATCGCGCTGCGCGCGCTGCTCGCCGCCGTGCACGACTGTGGCATCGCCAAGGACGACCTCGCGGTGGTCTGCGGCATCGGCTGCTCGGGCCGGGTCGGCGGCTACATCGACGCCAACACGGTGCACACGACGCACGGCCGTCCGCTCGCCTTCGCCACCGGCCTGAAGCTCGCCCGGCCCGACCTCACCGTGGTGGTCGTCACGGGCGACGGCGACTGCCTCGCCATCGGCGGCAACCATTTGATTCACGCCGCGCGGCGCAACCTCGACATCACCTGCCTGATGCTCAACAACGAGGTCTACGGCATGACCGGCGGCCAGGCGTCGCCGACCACGGCGCAAAGCCGCTTCACCTCGACGACGCAGGCCGGCGCCATCGAGCCGACCTTCGACGCCTGCGCGCTCGCCGCTGCGGCGGGGGCCGGCTTCGTCGGCCGCGAGGTGACGCGCCAGGCGCCGGCGCTCAAGACGCTGATCGCCCGCGCGCTGCGCCACAAGGGTTTCTCCTTCGTCGAGGTGATGTCCGACTGCACCGAGATCTACGGCCGCAAGAACGATCTCGGCGAGGCGCCCGAGATGATCCTCAGTCAGAAGGCCGACATGCGGCCCGAGGCGCATCGCGACGCGCCCGACCAGCCGTTCCGGCCGAACGCGCTGCCGACCGGCGTGTTCGTCGAGCGCGACCTGCCGGAATACGGCGCGCGGCTGCGTGCCCACGCCGCGGCGCTGCGCGGGGAGGTGACGCCATGACGATGACTCCGGCGACCAACCGACGCGAGATCCGCCTCGCCGGCTCGGGCGGCCAGGGCCTGATTCTCGGCGCGCGGATCCTGTTCGAGGCCTTCGCCGTGGAGGGCCGGCGCGCCTCGCAGTCGCAGAGCTACGAGCCGACCTCGCGCGGCGGCTTCTGCCACTCCGACGTGGTGGTGAGCGAGGACCTCTCCGACTTCCCGCTGGTCACCGGGCTCGACGCGCTGATCGCGCTCGATCAGGTCGGCTTCGACCGCTCGATCGCGCTCGCCAAGCAAGACGCGCTGGTGATCGCCGACCTGCGCATCGACACCACGGCGGCGCAGGGCCGCCGCCTGCACCGGCTGCCGCTCGCCGAGCGGGCCGTGGCGACCGGCAACGCCCGCATCGCCAACATGGTGGCGCTCGGGGCGTTCGTCGCGCTGTCGGGCCTCGTGCGCGCGGCCTCGCTGGAGGAGGCGATCCGCCGCGAGACGCCGGAGAAGTTCTCCGAGCTCAACCTCACCGCCGCCCGCGTCGGCCTGGCGCTGGGGGAACGGCTGGCGGCGTAGAGCGAGGCGACGTGAAACCGCGACAGGTACAGACTTCGTCATGGCCGCGCTTGTCGCGGCCATCCACGTCTTTGCAGCGGCGAAGCAGACAAGATCGCGGATGGCCGGGACGCGCCCAGCCATGACGGTGAGGTGAGGCATGCGTGCCCGCCCCCTACCCCTCGCACTTCTTGTTGGACGCCGCGTCCGTCCCGGTGGCGGCGCGGCATTGGCAGCGTGGCGGGCGGTCGAGCAGCGACACCGTGACGGTGGTGATGCGGTCCTTCTTGACCACGAGCTCGCACAACGGCAGCGGGTCGCCCGAGCCGGCGACGGCGAGCTTGTGGGTGCCGACTTGCTGGCGCAGCACCGCGGCGCCCTTTTTCAAAGGCTCGAGCGCCTCGGAATCGAGGATGAGCTTCAGGTGTGGCGGCGGGTTCGCCGGGACGGTGCGGATCTCGATGTAGCCGGTCGACTTCTCGAGCTTGCAGGCCGACAGGCCGATGGCGCCCAAGGCCACGATCACGGAGGTCGCGGCGAACCCCGCCGCGCGAGAGAAACGCATCTCACACTCCGGGCGGCTTGAGCCCACCGATCAGCGACTTCAGCTTGGTCGAGGCATCGCGGATCTCGCGCGTGAGATTGCGGATCACGGCGATCGCCTCGGAGGCGCGGCGCACCTGCATCAGCTCGTCGATGAAGTCCTCGCGGGTCTGCAGGGTGCGCAGGAGATCGGCGAACTCCTTTCGCGCGCTCTCCAGATCCTCGCTGGCGCGCTCGGTCTCGGTGACGAGCTTGCGCCACTGGTCGAGCAGGAACTCCTTCTCCTCGGGCCGGAAGCGGGCGTCCTGCTCGATCGCCTTGAGCTTGGCGCGGCCGTGCGCCAAGGCCTTGGCGCCGAGCTGGGAGACCGTGCCGTTGTCGGAGACCGCGCCGAGCAGGCCGGCGACCATGCCGCGCAGCTCCTCGATCTCGGAGCGCGCCTTGCCGACGTCGGACAGCTCGTCGATGGTGCGGGTGGTGTCCTCGATGCGCTTGGACAAATCCGGGTAGCTCTTCTTCAGCTCCTCGACCTGCTTGGCGTACTCCTCCACCGGCGTTACGGCATCGCCGCCGCCGCTCGACGAAGAGCCCGAGCCGGCCGACTGGGCGAAGGCCGGAGCGCCCGCGATCACCAGAGCCGAGACGAGCAGAAGAAGCGCGGGCAGCCGCGCGATGCGCGAAGAAAAGCCCGATGCGGCCGGGCGCGGAGCGACGAGAGATCGGAGCATGGCGCGGGCCTCGCGGCGGGCCGGGCGGCCGAAGCGGCCGGCGGCGGCAATGGATCGGTCACGCACTAGGCCCCTACACTTGGGGCGGATTCTTGGCGCCCGCAAGCCCAATCGTCGCAGCCGCGCCGCAGCCGTGCGGCCGCCCCGCCGGTGCTCAGCGGCAGCGCGCCGGAAGCTGCCGTGGCGGCGTCCGCTCGGGCTGCTCTGCGCCGCCCGGGCGCCAGAAGGCCAGCACGGCGCCGACCAGCGCGAGCCCGCAGCCGATCAGGATGTCCTCCAGCCGCTCGACGATGAGGGATGAGACGGAGCGCGGATCGGGCAGCGCGAGGCGGAACGCGATCAGCAGCATCACGGCGATCAGCGCGGTCTGCAGCCAGAACCGCTTCGGCATCTGCAGCGGGATCAGCGGCGCGATGGCGAGGATCAGCACGATCGAGACGAGCGGGGTCGCGATGGTGTGGATCACCACCCAGGCGACGACGACACCGACCGTGGTGCCGAACATGAACTCGACGATGCGCCGATAGGTGGCCTCGGCGCCCGGCTGCATGACGACCAGCGGCGCCACCGTGATCCAGATCGCCCGCGTCATGCCGAGAGCGACGCCGATCCACAGGCCGAGCGCCGCGACGGCGCCGTAGGCGAGCGCGTAGCGCAGCCATTCGTGATGCCGCTCCAGTCGCGGAACGACGAGGCCGGGCGGGATCGGCATCGGCCCGAAGCGCAGATGATCGACGGTGCGCACGGCGGCGGCGACCACGAAGGCGAGGCCGGCGAACCAGTAGTCGCCCGGCGCGAAGGCCGGCATGCCGGCGGCGAGGCCGAGCGAGATGGCGCCGAAGCGGGCGCCGAGATGCGGCCCCTTGCCGATCCGGGTGAGCCAGCCGGCGGCGACGAGCGCGACGCAGAACAGCGGCCAGAACGGATACTCGTAGCCGTGCAGCGCGGTGCCGAGCGCGACGCCGACCGCCATGCCGACGCCGATCTGAACGAGGGCGAGGAGCCGCGCGCCGAGACCGCGCTCGTCCTCGTCGGCGAAGCACGCCATCATGCCGATGAGTGCGCCGAGCAGCGCGCCGCCCGGCGCGTCCATCAGCGTGCCGGCCGCGAACGGAATCCCGATGGTGACGAGGAACAACCACGAGCGCCGCAGCCCCGCCGTGTCGGGCACGGCACGCCGGGACAGATCGCGCGCGGAACGCCACGACAGGTCTCGCGCGGCCCGCTGCGAAAGGTCGCGCGCGACGCGCAGCACGCGCACCAGCGGGCGGGCGAAGAGGCGGCGACGCGTGGGACCCGGCGCGGGTCGCAGCGGCACGACGGCATCGGAGGAACGACGGGGAGCGGACGACAACAACTCGGTAACCATGACTCGTTCGGACGCGGCCTCGCTCGGATGCAGCCGCCGCCCGGCCGGTACCAGGCGCGTCCACCCCTGCGATGCGTGGGAGGCGACATAATAGGGCGACAATGGGCGCGGCCCGGAAGCCGGACCGCGCCAGATCATCGTCGTGATCGGATGTTGCGTCCCTGTTATCAGGCGATCGGGGCAGGATTATGGACCCGCCCGGGGGACGGTCGGGCGCGGCGCCCGGAGCGTCGCTCGGCCCCCTACTCGGCCGCCCGGCGGGTGTGGCGCCCCTCGGAAAACTCCTCGATCATCTTGCGGTTGAAGGCCGGAATGTCCTGCGGGTTTCGCGAGGTGACGAGCCCCTGGTCGGTGACCACCTCCTGGTCGACCCATTCTGCGCCGGCGTTGCGCAGATCCGTCTGCAGCGACGGCCAGGACGTCACCTTGCGGCCCTTCACGCCGCCCGCGTCGATCAGCGTCCACGGGCCGTGGCAGATCGCAGCGATCGGCTTTCCGGTCGTGACGAAGTGCTTCACGAAGGCGATGGCTTTCGGCTCCAGCCGAAGCGCGTCCGGATTGATCACGCCGCCGGGCAGCAGCAGCGCCTCGAACTCGTCCGGGCGCACCTGGTCGAGGGTGCGATCGACCGGGATCTGGTCCTTCTTGTCGTGATGATCGAAGCCCTGGATTTGTCCGGACTTCGGCGACACCACCGAGACGTCGGCGCCACTGTCGCGCAGCGCCTTCACCGGCTCGGTCAGCTCCACCTGCTCGACGCCGTCGGTCGCCAGCACGGCCACCTTGCAGCCTTTCAGATCACGTGCCATGTCGTCTCTCCTGGTTCCTGATTTGATGTCTCCCTCCCGCCTTCTCTGCCCACCAGAGTCGTCGTCGTAGGGTGGGCAAAGGCGTGCCGAAGGCGCGACGTGCCCACGCAGTTGTAGGGTGGGCAAAGGCGCGAAGCGCCGAGCCCACGCCGTCCGCGTGTCCCGCACGCACGGGCATCACCGACCGCGTGGGCACGCTTCGCTTTGCCCACCCTACGGAGTTGGCTTAGGCCAACAGATCCTCGATCCTGATCGGCAGGTCGCGGATGCGCTTGCCCGTCGCGTGATGGACGGCGTTGGCGATCGCCGCCGCGGTGCCGACATTGGCAAGCTCGCCGAGCCCCTTGACGCCGGCCGGGTTCACCTCGGCGTCTTCCTCGGGCACCATGATCACCTCGATCGACGGCACGTCGGCGTTCACCGGGATCAGATACTCGGCGATGTTGTCGTTGATGTAGCGGGCCTCGCGCGGATCGATCTCGGTCGCCTCGTGCAGGGCCGAGCCGATGCCCCAGATCATTCCGCCCATGAGCTGGCTGTGCGCGGTGCGCGGATTCATGATCCGCCCGCCCGCGAAGGCGCCGACGGCGCGCGGCACCCTCACCTCGCGGGTGCGCGCGTGAATCCGCACCTCGACGAACTCGGCGCCGAGCGCGTACATGATCTTGTCGCCGTGCGGCCCGCCGGTGAGCACCGCTTTGCCGCCATAGACCTGACGCAGGCCATCCCGCGGCACGCCGGGCGGCAGATACTCGGCATACTCCTCCAGCGCCGCGGTGCCGAGCCGCTTCATCACGTCGGTGACGCTTTCGGCGGCACCATCGGAGGCGACCGCACGGCCGTCCGTGAACGACAGCTCGCCGGGCGCGCGGCCGGCGAGCGGCCCGTCGTTCGCCGTCGAGGCGGCGCGCACCAGCTTCTCGCGGATCGCGTCGCACGCCATGATCACGGCCGAGCAGACACTCGCCGTGGTGTTGGAGCCGCCGGCGACCGGGCCCGGCGGCAGATCGGAATCACCGAGCTCGACCCGGACGGCGGCGAGCGGCACGCCGAGCCGCTCGGCCGCCTGCTGGCCGATCACCGTGTAGGCACCGGTGCCGATGTCGTGCGCCGCGACCTGCACCCGCACCTCGCCGCTCGGCAGCAGGCGCACGCGCGCCGCCGTGGCGCCGAGATGCGTCGGATAGCACGCGGTGGCGCAGCCCCACCCGATCAGCCAGTCGCCGTCGCGCATCGAGCCCGGCGCCGGGCTCCGCTTCGACCAGCCGAACGCCGCCGCCGCCTCGTCGTAGCACTTCATCAGCGCGCGCGACGACCACGGCTTGCCGCTGACCGTGTCCTTGGTCACGTCGTTGATGCGGCGCAGCTCGACCGGATCCATGCCGAGCTTATGCGCCAATTCGTCCATGGCGCTTTCGAGTGCGTAGACATAAGGCACCACGGGCGGCGAGCGCATGAAACCCGGCGTGTTGCGGTCGGCATGGACGACGCTCACCTTGGTCGCCACCGTGCCGAAGTCGTAGAGCCGCACCGTGTCGGCGACGCCGGCGACCTTGTAGGCGTCCGGGCGCGACGTGACCTCGCGGCCCTCGTGCGTGTAGGCGACGATCTTGCCGTCACGCCGCGCGCCGAGCCTGATGCGATGCCGCGTCTCGGCCCGGTAGGTCGCGATGGTGAAGCCCTGGTCGCGGGTCGCGACGAGCTTCACGGGGCGCCCAAGCGTCTTCGCCGCGAACGCGACCAGCGCGGTGCGCGGCGTCATCTGCGCCTTGGCGCCGAAGGCGCCGCCGACGAACGGGCTGACGACACGCACCTTGGCCGGATCCATGTCGAGCCGCTTGGCGACGGCGTTCTTGAGCCCGTAGACGAACTGGCTCGGCTCGTGGATGGTGAGCCGGTCGCCGTCCCACAGGCAGGTCGTGGTGAACAGCTCGATGGCGTTGTGGTGCTGGGTCGACGTGCCGTACGCGGCCTCGATCGTCACGTCGGCCGCGGCGAACGCCGCCTCGGCGTCGCCCGCCTTGGGGAACTCCTTGCCGGCCGGTTCTTCCGTCACGCCATTCGACTCGAAGGTGGCGCTCGGGTTCTCGCGCGCATAGGCCGGCGTCACGGCGTGCGCCGCCTCGCGCGCCGCTTCGAGCGTCTCCGCCACCACCATGGCGATGATCTGCCCGTCGTGGGCGATCTCCGGGCCGAGTTCCTGCACCGAGGTCGACGGACCGCCGCCGCCCGGAACGTAGTCGAGATGCTTCAGCGCCTTGGTGTTCTCGGCCGTGAAGATCTCGACGACGCCGGGCACGGCGCGCGCCGCCGCGGTGTCGAGGTCGGTCAGGCGACCGCGCGCGATGCCGCTGGTCACCAGAACGGCGTGGGCGAGATTGCCGGCCGGCATATCGGACGGATAGCGGGCCTCGCCCGTCACCTTCAGGCGAGCATCGAGGCGCGGCTCGGGCCGGCCCATGTTGGCTTTCGGTTCGGGAGCGGCGGTGCTCATGATCGACTCCGGTCAGGCGTTCAGGCGGGCGGCGTCGAGCAGCGCACGCACCAGCGTGGCGCGGCCGAGCGGCACCTTGTAGGCATTGTGCTCGCGCGTCTGCGCGCCGGCGAAGGCGGCCTCCGCCGCCGCTTCTGCGGCGTTCTCGTCGAGGCGCCTGCCCTTCAGCGCCTCCTCGGCCGCGGGCGCTCGCCACGGCACCGTGGCGACGCCGCCGAGCGCGATGCGGGCGTCGCGCACCGTCCCGTCGTTGGCGAGATCGAGCGCGACGGCCGCCGAGGCGAGCGCGAAGTCGTAGGACTCGCGGTCCCGCACCTTCAGATAGAGCGAGCGCCGTGTCCACGCACCCGACGGCACCACGATCGACGTGATCAGCTCGCCGGGCGCGAGCCGGGTCTCGACGTTCGGATCGGAGCCCGGCGGCTTGTGCAGCTCGGCGACTCGCAGAGCGCGCCGCCCCTGCGGCCCGGTGATCTCCAGCGTCGCGTCGAGCGCCACCAGAGCCTGGGCGAAGTCGCCCGGATAGGTCGCGATGCAGGCGTCGCTGGTGCCGAGCACGGCGTGCTTGCGGTTGATGCCGTCGAGTGCCGCGCAGCCGGAGCCCGGCTCGCGCTTGTTGCAGGCCGACCAGCTCACGTCGCGGAAATACGGACAGCGAGTGCGCTGCAGGAGATTGCCGCCCAGCGTCGCCATGTTGCGCAGCTGCTGGCTCGCGGCGAGCTCGAGTGCCTGGGCGATCACCGGATAGTCGCGGCGCACCGCCGGGTGATCGGCGACCTGCGCCATGCGGGCGAGCGCGCCGAGCCGCAGGCCGTCGCCCGTCGCCGCGATGCCGCCGTGGCGATCGGCCAGCGGGTTGATGTCCACCACTGTCGTCGGCCGCATCACGTCGATCTTCATCAGATCGAGGAGGGTGGTGCCGCCGGCGACGAACTGCACCGGCGCCTCGACGGGACTGCGCCCATCCGAAGCGGAGGCTCGTGCCGCCGCCTGCGCGGCCGCCTGCGTTGCGACATCGAGACTGTCGGCACGCTGGTAATGGAAGGGCTGCATGGTCAGGCCCCCATCTCGGTCTTCGCCTGCTGGATCGCGGCGACGATGTTGGGATAGGCGGCGCAACGGCACAGATTGCCGCTCATGTACTCGCGGATCTGCGCGTCGCTCGTCGCGTGCCCCTCCTTGACGCAGGCGACCGCGGAGAGGATCTGGCCCGGGGTGCAGTAGCCGCACTGGAACGCGTCGTGATCGACGAAGGCCTGCTGCATCGGATGCAGCTTGCCGTCCGGACCGGCGAGCCCCTCGATCGTCGTGATCTCGCGCCCCTGCGCCATCGTCGCGAGGGTGAGGCAGGACAGCACCCGGATGCCGTCGAGCAGCACCGTGCAGGCGCCGCACTGACCCTGATCACAGCCCTTCTTGGTGCCGGTCAGCCCGATGTTCTCGCGCAATGCATCGAGGAGGGTCGTGCGCACATCGAGCGCCAGCCGATGCCGCTGCCCGTTGATGGTCAAACTCACATCGAGCGGCCGGCGCAGATCGGCGGCCGGCGCGGCGGCCTGGGCCTGCGCCGCGGCGCCGCCGAGCAGCGGGACCATCGCACCGCTCGCCGAGGCGCCGAGGAAGCTGCGGCGATCGAGGCCGGCCGAATCCGCGGAGGCGTGCGCCTCGGGTCGCCCGGAAGGATCGGGGGTCATGGGAACTCCGTCGCGTTCTTGAAGCTCGCGCCGGTCCCGGCCGGCACTCGTCGTCTAGAACGTCTCGAAGCTCACAAGGTTCGGTGGATGGGCCGACATCACCGCAGCGGCCGCGACGTACCGCCTCGCGCGAAGGCGGACGTCGTCACGTCTGCGGTCGCGCGGCCGTCTCTCAGCACGCGTTGGAAAATCGCTCCAGGCAGGTCTTCAGCACCTCGTCGCCCGGCTTCTTCCACCAGTCGTCCGACGAGAAGATCTCGACCTCGTGGTAGCCGGTGAAGCCGGCGTCCTCGATCATCTTCGCGATGGCCGGCAGGTCGATGACGCCGTCGCCCATCATGCCGCGGTCGAGCAGCATGTCCTTGGTCGGCACCAGCCAGTCGCAGATGTGATAGGCGAAGATGCGTTTCTCACGGCCGGCGCGGGCGATCTGGCTCGCGAGGTCCGGGTCCCACCAGACGTGATAGGCATCGATCGCGACGCCGACGTCCGGCCCGAGCCTCTCGCAAAGATCCAGAGCCTGGCCCAGCGTGTTCACGCAGGCGCGGTCGCCCGCATACATCGGATGCAACGGCTCGATGGCGAGCGGCATTTTTGAGGCGCGGGCATGCGGCAGGATCGCGGCCATGCCTTCTGCCACCATCTCGCGGGCGCCGACGATGTCGCGCGAGCCCTTGGGCAGGCCGCCGACGACCAGCACCAGGCACTCGGCCCCGATCGTCACCGCCTCGTCGATGGCGCGGCGGTTATCGTCGATCGCCGCCTGCCGGCCGGCCGCGTACGGTGCCGGGAACATGCCGCCGCGACAGTAGCCGGTGACGTCCATGCCGTGATCCTTGATCACCTTGGCGGACTCCTGCAGCCCGAACGCGGCGACCTGATCACGCCACGGATCGACGGCCTTGATGCCGTGCCGGGCGCAGGCCGCGACGGCCTCGCCGAGGTTCCACTGCTGGCGCACGGTGGCGAGATTGATCGACAGGCCTTTGTTGGACATGGCTGAACCTGAAGTGATCTGGTCGGGAGGTGGCGCGAGACGCGACGAGTGCGCGCGAGCGCCGGGAACGGGTCAGGGGATGGCTTCGAGAAGGGCGCGGACATAACCGGCGGCGCGGGCCGCGCAGGCGGGGCCGTCCGGCTCGTAGACGAAGGGTTCGACCCCGATCACGTCGCGCCAGCCGACGTCGCGCAGCGCTGCGACGATCGGCGCGAACTGCAGGTCGCCCTCGCCCGGCCCACGCCGGTTGGGGTCGTTGAAGTGGACGTGGCCGATCAGGCCGGTCGGGATCCAGCGGCGGATCAGATCCGGGATCGTCTCCGCCTCGGTGACGGCCGAGGACGAGCAGTCGATCATGGTCTTCAGCGCCGGATTGCCGACCGCGGTGACGATCGCGGCGGCCTCCGCGACCGTGTTGATGCAATTCGTCTGGCGCTTCGACAAGGGCTCGATGCAGTAGACGACGCCGGCCGCGGCCGCCGCGGGCGCCACCGCCGCGAAGGCGTCAGCGGCGCGCTCGAGGCCCTCGGTCTCGGCGCCCGGATCGAGCCTGCGCTGGTCGGGCGAGCCGTGGATCAGCACCCCGGCGCCGAGATCGTGCGCCAGCTCGCACAGGCGCCGCATCACGTCGATGCTCTTGTCGCGAACGCCTCTGTCAGTTGTCGTGATCGACAGGCCCGCGGGCGCCCGCATCAGATAATGGAGGCCGGTGATCGCGATCCCGGCGTCCGCGGCGGCGCGGCGCAGCGCGGCGCGCTCGGCCGCCGGCATCAGATGCGGCGCGTCGGAGAGCGTGAACGGAGCAATCTCCAGCCCGTCGTAGCCGACCGCCGCGGCGAAGCCGCACTGCCGCTCGAACGGCAGCGCGGCGATCACCTCGTTGCACAGCGCGACGCGCATCAGGCCTTGTTCCAGCCGAACAGCCGCGCCACGCCGCGCTGCACGGCCGGGATGGCGCCGAGGATCACCAGCGCCGTGGTGATCCACAGCACCGCCGAGATCGGCCGGGTGAAGAACGGCGTCATGTCGCCGTCGGCCAGCACCAGGGCGCGCCGCAGGCTCTTGTCCAGGATGTCGCCGAGGATCACGCCGAGCACCAACGGCGCCATCGGGTACTTCATCTCGCGCAGGACGAAGCCGAGGATGCCGAAGAACAGCGTGACGTAGATGTCGAACAGCCGCAGCGTGATGGCATAGGGGCCGATGACGCAGAGCACGAACACGACCGGCATCAGCCGCTCGCGCGGCACCTTGAGGATCTTCAGGAGCGGCCGGGTGAGGAGGATGCCGAAGATGCCCATCGCGAGGGTCGCCAGCACCACCATCCAGACAACCTGGAAGACGAAGTCCGGGCTCTCGATCATGATCATCGGGCCGGGCCGCATGCCGTGGATCAGCATGGCGGCGAGCAGCACGGCGGCCGGCGCCGAGCCCGGCACGGCGAGCGTGAGGGCCGGGATGATGGCGCCCGGGATGGCGGCGTTGTTGCCGGTCTCGGCGGCGCACAGGCCCTCCTTCGAGCCCTTTCCGAACAGCTCCTTCTCCTTGCTCGCCCGACGCGCCGCCGCGTAGGAGATCCAGGCGCCGATGTCCTCGCCGACGCCCGGAATGATGCCGACCGCGGTGCCGATCAGGCCGGAACGCACCACGGTGCGACGGTAGTCCCAGAGGTCCTTCCAGCGCGGCACAACGTGATCGACCACGCTGGTCGCCATCTCGGCGGCGCGGTTGCGCATCACGGTGAGGATCTCGGCGACGCCGAACGTGCCGACCAGGGCGGGAATCAGCGCGATGCCGCCGGACAGTTCAGACCAACCGAAGACGAAGCGCTCCTCGGCATGGATGCCCTCCTGGCCGATCATCGCGACGAACAAGCCGAGGAAGCCGGCGATCCAGCCCTTCAGCGCGTCGTCGAACGAGCACATCTGGCCGGCGATGACGATGCCGAAGATGGCGAGCCAGAAATACTCGTAGGACTGGAAGTCGAGCGCGATCTCGGCGAGCGCCGGGGCGATGATGGCGAGAAACAGCACGCCGATGAAGGTGCCGATCATCGACGAGGTGGTGGCCAGCCCCATCGCCTCGCCGGCGCGGCCGGCCTTGGCGAGCGGGAAGCCGTCGAGCGTCGTCGCGGCGTTGGCCGGCGTGCCCGGGATGTTGAGCAGGATGGCGGAACGCGAGCCGCCGTAGATGGCGCCGACATAACAGGAGATCAGCACCAGGATCGCCTGCTCGGGTGCCATCTTGTAGGTGAGCGTCGTCAGCAGCGCGACGCCCATGGTGGCGGTCAGGCCGGGCAGCGCTCCGATCGTGATCCCGACCAGCGTGGCCCAGCAGACGTTGAACAGCGTGGTGAAGTTCGCGAACGTCTCGAACGCGGCGAACAGATGCCCCAGTCCCTCGAACATGATCGATAACCTTTAAGGAAGCCGGACGAGGAACAGCGTCTCGAACATGTAGGGGATGAGGCCCGCCGCCAGAACCGCGATCAGGGCCGCGATGGCGAACTTGCGGCCGCGCGAGGCCCAGGCCTCGTTCCGCTCCCATTCGAAGGCGACGATGAACACGAACACGAACAGGCCGGTGGCGAACCAGAACGGCGTGTGGCCGACCAGCACCACGGAGTAGACGAAGCACAGCACCGAGCAGAGCGCGAGACGGCGCCAAGCGGCGCGGCGCTCCTCCGGCGTGTCGTCGTCGAGCGGGATCTGCGGCCCGAAGGCGCCGGCGAAGGCCGAGCGCAGCGCCAGCACCAGGCCGAGCAGCGCGATGACGGCTCCGAGCAGGCCGGGCACCAGACCAGGCGCCGTCCACGGATTGATGCTTCGCTCCTCGAGCCGCGGCATTCCCCACGATTCGGCGAAGGCCGCGACGCCGAAGACCACCAGGATCACCCCGGTGATCAGGTCGGCGCGGGCGAGAGGTCTGGTGTGCATGGATCCTCGCGAGATGGGCAGGACGTGATGCGGGGCGGGCCGGGCCCGCCCCGCCGCGTGATCGATCGGGTCCGATCAGGGCTTCGGAATGCCGACAGTCGCGGGATCGACCTTGGCTTCCTTGCGCTCCCACATGCCCCAGGCGAACTCCTGGATGGCCGGCATGACGGCCTTCTTGGCCTCCTCGCCGTAGAGGGCCGCGACGATGGCGCCGCGCTGGGTCGCGTACTTCTTCAGCGCCTCGGACTTGCCGACCTTGTCCTTCCAGATCATCTCGAGCGTGGTGATCACCTCGGCCGGCGTGCCCTTCGGCACGAAGATGCCGAAGTAGTTGTCGGTCGCCTTGTAGGCCGGGATCGACGACGTGATGGTCGGGATGGTGCCGACGCCCTCGAGCTCGAGCGGTTTGGTGGCGAACACGCCCAGCGCCCGCAGGCGCTTGGCGCGAAGCATCTCGGCCTGCTCGACGGCGAGCTGGGTGGTCGCCTGGGTCTCGCCGCCCGCGGTGGCGATGACGGCCGGGTTGCCGCCGTCATAGGTCACCTGGCGGGGCTGCACGCCGGCGGCCTGGGCGAAGGCGCCGAGCGCCGCGCCGCCCGAGGAGTTGATGCCGGCGGTGGCGACCGTGATGCCGTTCGGCTTCTCCTTCATGGCCTTCACGAGGTCGTCGAGCGTCTTGTAGGGGGTCGCCGCGTTGACGCCCATCACCGACGCGTTGATCACGCCGAGGAACAGGTGCCAATCGTCGAGCTTGGTGTTCAGGAGCCCGGTCACCGGATAGGTGCCGAGGTCCTTGGCCGCCCCCGAGGCGAACATGTAGCCGTCCTTCGGCGCCTCGACGACCGACTTGGTGCCGATCGAGCCGGACGCGCCCGGCTGGTTGACGATCACGACCGTCTGGCCGATCGCGCCTTCGATCTCCTTCGCCAGGAGCCGCACGACTTGGTCGGTCGAGCCGCCGGCGCCCCACGGCACCACGACGGTGATGGGCTTGGTCGGCTTCCACGGATAGTTCTGGGCGTCGGCGACGCCCGTGAGGGCGAGGACCGCCGCGGCGGCCGCGAGCAGGGTTCGTTTCATTCGAGGTCTCTCCCTTTGTGTCGTTGGTGAGGACGTGATCGAGGTGACGCGCTTCTGCCGGCGCGTTTCGGGGGCTCCTTTACGCCGGCATCGTGACGAGCGGCCCGGGGGCGGCCGGCGGCAGGGAAACGAATCGCACGGTGGACATCCTCTCCTTGAACGTCACACCGTAACGGGCTTGTCGGCGAGCGCCGACACGGACGTCGGCAGCGCAGCAGGCACCACCATCGGCCGCATCGCGGCGAGATCCGGCATGGCACCGACCGCGAGGCCCGGGGCCGCCGCGATCGAGCCGAGCGACACGGCGCCGTCCCGGATGGCGAGGCGCGCGCGGGCGTTCGTGCGGGCATAGAGATCCGGATGGGCGACGAGGAACCGACCCTGCTCCGCGTCCGAGGCGCCCGCCATGCCGTCGACATAGTGATGCCCGTTGCGCTCCACATGGGTCATGCCCACGAGGGTCGCGAGCGCGAGATCCTGCTGCACCGCGACGCCGGCCTGCGTGGTGAGATCCTCGGCCGACATGAAGGCGCGCGCAACCCCCGTCGCGCCGTCGCCGGCGTTCCAGTGCGCGACGCGGGCGCGATTGATCAAGGCGCGATAAAATCCCTTGCACGACTTCGCCGAGATTCCGCGGTAGCCGAGCGCCCGGGCGCGCGGGAACACGTCGAGATCGCTGTCCGATTCGTCGACCTCGACCGGCACCAGGGCGGCGAGCGCGTGCACGGGCTCGGCGAGCGCGCGGGCGCGGCCGATCGGCTGCTCGATGTGCTGGGTCGACGCCACCATGCGAGCGAGTCGCGGCGTCTCGCCCATGCGGCGCCACAGCGCTACGACGGCGTCGACCGTGTCGTACTGCTCGTTGCCGTCGAGCGTGACGACGTAAGGCTCGGCGACGCGATCGATCACGGCGGCGATGCCTTCGAGCCGCGCGATGTCGGCGGCGATGTCGCCCGATACCTTCAGCTTGAAGTGACGGTGGCCGTAGGCGGCGACGACCTCCTCGAGACTCTCGGGCAGACCGTCGTCGAGCCTGTGGCCGGCCGTCTCGGCGCGGGTGAGCGCATCGACCATGCCGACCGTGTGGCGCACGAAGATCGACGGCGCGGGCTTCAGGCCCGCGAGGAACCGTTCCAGATCGAACCCTTCGAGATCGGGCGCGCCCTGCCCCGTGAGACCGACGCGGTTCGCTGCCACCAGCGCGAAGGCCGGGACGCCCTCGATGCGGGCCAGCGCGTCGAGGATCGCGCGCTCGATCTCGGCGATGCCGAACGAGGCGACGAGCCCGTTCAGCCCGGCCGCCGCGCAGGCGGCGCGATGCGCCGGCTCGATCGTGGCGGAGAGACCGAAGGCCGTGCCCTCACCGGCGGCGAGAAACTGCTCGCGTGCGATCGACAGCGAAGCGCGGAGCTGATCGAAGTTCTGCTCGTTGGTGAGGTCCGGCGACTTGTCGAACCATTTCGGCACCATCAACTGGGCCGCGATGCCGTCGCCTTCGCGCCCATCCGCGAGCCGGATGCGCACCGTCGTGAAGATCTGCGGCGCCTCACGCAGCGTCACCACGCCGAAGCGGAACGGCAGCCGCAGGGAGACGGGCCGCTCGTGGAACGTGGCGGAGAGAAGACACAGGCGCGGGGCGTCGGCTGTCGCTGCATTCATGGCCGACACCCGCCCGCCAGCCACGCGGCCGCACCGGGCGCGGCCGTGTCACGAGGTCCATAGATGCGCCGCCGACAAGACCCGGTCACGGGCAGCTCCTCTCATCTAATAACCAACTGGTTACATCTGGACCGAGAGTGTCGCAAGACCCGAAGCCGCCCCGCCCGACAAGATCCGCCATGCGGACATCGCAGGCGACGCGTCACAAAGCCTCGGCGCGACGTGAGGAATTGCTGCGTCTGCGAAGCGCCTGTGGAATCCTACCGTCCGTAAAACTGCGAAGCACGCCAGCGACGGCCCCCGACGAGACGACAATGGCCGGGACGAGCCCGGCCATCGTGCTTGGACATTCGTATCGCCTGCGCACCGCACCGGCAGCACTTCAGCCGCGATTCTCATCCCCTCGTCATGGCCGGGGTCGTCCCGACGATCCACCATCGTGCTCTTACGATGCGTCAGCTCGCGGATGCCCGCGACGAGCGCGGGCATGACGCGTCACGGGAGTCGAAGGCGCCTCACACCGTCAGCTTCGGCACGTCGAGCCAGCGGCGCTCCTGCCAGCTCTTCAGGCCGAGCTCGGCGAGCTGCACGCCCTTGGCGCCTTCGAGGAGGCCGTGCGCCCACGGGCCGTCCGCGACGACGTGGCGGATGAAGTTCTCCCACTGGATCTTGAAGCCGTTGTCGTACTCGAAATTGTCCGGGACCTCCTCCCACTGGTCGTAGAAGTTCATGGTCTGCGGGACATCCGGATTCCAGATCGGCCGCGGCGTGTTGACCCGATGCTGGGTCCAGCACTTGGAGAGGCCGGCGACGGCCGAGCCGTGGGTGCCGTCGACCTGGAAGGTAACGAGGTCGTCACGACGCACGCGCACGCACCACGACGAGTTCATGTGAGCGATCACGCCGCCTTCGAGCTCGAAGGTCGCGTAGGCGGCGTCGTCGGCGTCGGCCACGTAGGTCTTGCCGGTCTCGTCGACGCGGCTCGGGATGTGGGTGGCGCCGAGGCAGCTCACCGCCTTCACCTCGCCGAACAGATTGTCGAGCACGTAGCGCCAGTGGCACAGCATGTCGAGGATGATGCCGCCACCCTCGGCGAGCTTGTAGTTCCAGCTCGGCCGCTGCGCCGGCTGGCCCCAGTCGCCCTCGAACACCCAGTAGCCGAACTCGCCGCGCACCGAGAACATGCGGCCGAAGAAGCCGGCCTCCTTCAGCTTGGCGATCTTGCGCAAGCCCGGCAGGAACAGCTTGTCCTGCACGACGCCATGCTTGATGCCGCGTTCCTTGGCGAGCCTGGCGATCGCCAGCGCCTTGTCGACCGTGTCGGCGATCGGCTTCTCACAATAGATGTGCTTGCCGGCCGCGATCGCCTGCGTGATCAGATCGGCGCGCGCCTGCGTGGTCGCCGCGTCGAAGAAGATGGTGTCGTCGGGGTTCTTCAGCGCCGCGGCGAGATCCGAGGTGGTGCGCTCGATGCCGTACTGGCGGCCCAGCGCCGCGACCTTCTCGGCGTTGCGGCCGACCAGGATCGGATCCGGCATCACGCGATCGCCGTTGGGGAGCACGACGCCGCCCTGCGCCCGGATGGCGACGATGGAGCGCACCAGATGCTGGTTGAGACCCATGCGCCCGGTGACGCCGTGCATGATGATGCCGAGCTTCTTGGTGGCCACTTGCATGCCTCGCCTAATGTGAAAAAACGCGAAGACGGTCCTCACCGGCAGCCGCCGCAAGTAACCGCCTGGTTACAAATCACCACGACGCCGGGAGACCGTCAAGCGCCTTGTCACATTCAAAAATGCAGCCCGGCTTCGCGCTCCGGCATGGCTGCCCGATGCGCCGACTTCGCTGCGCTGCAGCAAGGCAACCTCGGCTTTGAAATAGCGTTGGGTCCGGGGCGCTTCACCCCGACCCGTCATTCCGGGGCGCGGACCTTCAGGTCCGCGAGCCCGGAATCCATACCCCCGGTGCCGATTGCTCTCGTGAGACAGGGCGTATGGGTCTCGCGCTCCGCGCTCGCGCCGCCCCGGGACGACCAGCGCCCCGCCAGGCTGCTCACGGCCGCAGATAGGCCAGCACCACGTCCTCGATGTGCCGGCCGCGGGCCTCGAGGCTCGCCGGATCGTCCATGCTGCGGCCGAAGATGGTGGCGAGCGTGTAGCGGTTGGAGAGATAGAAGAAGCCGAGCGACGCGATCGAGATGTAGAGCTGCACCGGATCGATGCCGGGCCGGATGACGCCCTTCTCCGCCCCGCGCGCGAGCTGATGCGACAGGGTGGCGACCAGCGGCGAGTGCAGGTCGCGGATGCGGGACGACTGCTTCAGAAATCGCGCGCGGTGGAGATTCTCGGTGCCGAGCAGGCTGAGAAACTCCGGATGGTCGATGAAGTAGCGCCAGGTGAAGCGGACCAGCTCGCAGATGGCGTCGAGCGGCTCGCGGTCGCCGAGATGCAGGTCGCCCTCGGCATGGCGGATCGCCGAATAGGTCGCCTCCAGGACCGCGACGTAGAGCCCCTCCTTGCCACCGAAATAGTGGTAGATCATCCGCTTGTTTACACCGGACCGCTTGGCGATGGTGTCGACGCGGGCGCCGGTGAGGCCCTTGGCGCGGAACTCGTGGGTCGCCGCCTCCAGGATCGCGGCGCGGGTGCGGACGGGATCGCGCGGACCGGTCGGCCGTTTCGGGGGGACGGCCTTCGGGGGATCCGTCTCGGAGGAAGTCGCGTCCATGGCCTCGCCTGCGGCGGAGTCGCGCTGCCGCCCGGGAGCACCATACAGCATTGTTTTCGTCTGCGGCACTCGCTCGCGCTGGATCACACCCGCAGATCACACCTGCAGATCACACCTGCAGCCAGCGCTGGCGCACCGTCTGGTCGGCGGCGAGGGCCGCCGACGACCCGGTCCACACGACGTGGCCCTTTTCCAGGACGACGTGCCGGTCGGCGAGCCGGGTCATGGCGTCGAGATGCTTGTCGACCAGCAGGATCGCCTGGCCCTCCTGCTTGAGCCGCCCGAGCCCGCGCCAGATCTCGGCCCGGATCAGCGGCGCGAGACCTTCGGTCGCCTCGTCCAGGATCAACAGGCGCGGATTGGTCATCAGGGCGCGGCCGATCGCCAGCATCTGCTGCTCGCCGCCCGAGAGCTGGCTGCCGAGATGGCCGCGGCGCTCGGCGAGCCGCGGGAAGAAGTCGTAGACACGGTCGAGCGTCCAGCGGTCGCCGTAGCGCGCAGCGGCGGTGGCGACGAGGTTTTCCCGGACCGTGAGAGTCGGGAACACCTGCCGTCCTTCTGGCACGAGGCCGAGCCCGAGCTGGGCGATGCGATACGGCGGCAGGCCGGTGACCGGCGCCCCGTCGAGCGAGACCGTGCCGCCGGTCGGCCGCACCAGGCCCATCAGCGCCCGGATGGTCGTCGTCTTGCCCATGCCGTTGCGGCCGAGCAGCGTCACCACCTCGCCGGCCGCGACCGCGAAGCCGACGTCGAACAGCACCGGCGTCTCGCCATACCCGGCCTCGAGGTTTTCCACCGTCAGCATGGGGCGCCCCGGCATTCCGACGTCGTCATGCCCGGCCTTGTGCCGGGCATCCACGTCTTTGCGTGGCGCCAAGGCGTGGATGGCCGGGACAAGCCCGGCCATGACGGAGGATGGAGCGAAACACCGCTCATCGCTCGAACTCGATCTCGTCGCCGAGATACGCTGCGACGACCTGGGGGTCCTCGCGCACCTCGTCGGGGCGGCCGCCGAGCAGGATGCGGCCGTAGATCAGCACCGAGATGTGGTCGGCGAGCGCGAACACGGCGGTCATGTCGTGCTCGACCAGCATCATGGCGAAGCGCCCTTTCAGCCGGCGCAACACCGTGATCAGGCGCGCCGTCTCCTCGCGGCCGGTGCCGGCCATCGGCTCGTCGAGCAGCAGGAGCTTCGGCTCGGTGACGATCGCCATGGCGAGTTCGAGCGCCCGCTTCTCGCCGTGCGAGAGATGGCCGGCCGGCACGTCGGCGCGCGCGGCGAGCCCGACCTCGGCGAGCGCGGCCATCGCCGGGCGGTTGAGCGCCGGCTCGGCGGCGGCGTCGCCGAACAGGCGGAAGCTCGTGCCGGCGCGCGCCTGCACGGCGATGGCGACGTTCTCCAGCGCCGAGAAGTTCGGCAGCACCGAGGTGATCTGGAACGTGCGGGCGAGCCCGCGCCGCGCCCGCTCGTGCGGGGCGAGCCGGGTGACGTCGTGGCCGGCGAACAGGATCTGGCCGGAGTCGGAGGGCAGCACGCCGGAGATCTGGTTGATCAGCGTCGTCTTGCCGGCGCCGTTCGGGCCGATCACGGCGTGCAGCTCGCCGGGCGCGACCGCGAGGTCGACCGAGTCGGTGACGACGAGGCCGCCGAACTGCTTTCGCAGGCTCTTCAACATCAGGATCGGCTCAGCCACGGCGCAGCCTCCGGCTCACGGCGCCGGCGAGCGCCGTCGCGATGCCGAGCAATCCGCCGCGCACGAACACGACGACCAGCACCAGGAGCGGGCCGAAGATCATCTTCCAGTGCTCGGTCAGGCCGGCGAGCCACTCCTCCAGCAGCAGGAACGCGGCGGCCCCGACGATGGCGCCGTGCAGGGTGCCGAGCCCGCCGAGCAGCACCATGATGATCAGCTCGCCGGACCGCTGCCACGACATGTAGGCCGGGCTGACGAACTCGGTCGCGTTGGCGAGCAGGAACCCGGCGAGCCCGCCGATCATGCCGGCGATCACATAGGCGGCGAGCTGGAAGCGATAGACCCGGTAGCCGAGCGTCGTCATTCTAAGCGCATTGTCCTTGGCGCCGCGCAGCACCCGGCCGAAGCGCGACGCGACGAGGGCGCGGCAGAACAGGTAGACGGCGATCATCACGGCGAGCACGACGTAGTAGAAGGCGAGCGGCCGGTCGAGCACGGCGAGGCCGAAGAGCGTCGTGCGGTCGTGGATGGTCAGCCCGTCGTCGCCGCCATAGGGCGCGAGCGAGGAGGCCGTGAAGAACGCCATCTGGCCGAAGGCCAGCGTGATCATGATGAAGTAGACGCCCTTGGTGCGCAGGCAGACGAGCCCGGTGACGAAGGCGAACAGGCCGGCAGCCACGAGCGCGGCCGGCAGCGCGACCACAAGGTCGTTGGCCTCGTGCGCGTCGAGGATGCCGACCGCATAGGCGCCGATGCCGACGAAGGCCGCCTGCCCGAAC
The DNA here is from genome assembly GCF_016653355.1 of Rhodoplanes elegans. Lineage (GTDB taxonomy): Bacteria > Pseudomonadota > Alphaproteobacteria > Rhizobiales > Xanthobacteraceae > Rhodoplanes > Rhodoplanes elegans. Next base: position 24,928 of record NZ_NHSK01000090.1, read on the forward strand.
GTCACCAGCGCGGCGTGCCCGATCAAGAGCTCGACCGACAGCGCCGCGATGGCGAAGATCATCACCCGGGCGAACAGATCGAGCAGGTAGCCGGCCGACAGCGCCAGTGCGCCGACGGGCAGCGCCGCCAGGAGCGCGAAGAGGACGAGCGGCAGGACGACGCCGCGGCGCGGCCGGCGGGCCGCCGGAGCCGTGTCACCCGGAACCGCCGCGAGCGTCATCTCAGCGGCCCTTCGCCGGGAACAGCCCGGTCGGCCGGACATAGAGCACCACGGCCATCAGCAGGTAGATCAGCATCGAGGCGAGCGCCGGGCCGACCGTGCGGGCCGTCGAGGACGACAGGAACAGCCGCAGGATGTCGACCGCGAAGGAGCGGCCGAGCGTGTCGACGAGACCGATCAGCAGGGCCGCCACGAAGGCCCCGCGGATCGAGCCGATGCCGCCGATGACGATCACGACGAAGGCGAGGATCAGGATGGTGTCGCCCATGCCGGGCTCGACCGACAGGATCGGCGCGATCATGATCCCGGCGAAGCCGGCCAGCATGGCGCCGAAGCCGAACACCAGCGTGAACAGGCGGCGGATGTCGACGCCGAGCGCCGAGACCATCTCGGGGTTGGTGGCACCCGCCCGCACCAGCATCCCGACCCGGGTGAACGACACGAGCCCCCACAGCAGCACCGCGACCGCGATGCCGGAGCCGATGATGACCAGCCGCCACACCGGGTAGAGAAGGCCGGGGGCGAGCGCGACCGAGCCGGTCAGCACCTCGGGCACCGGCAGCGACAGGGGCGCGGCGCCCCACACGTATTTCACGGCGCTGTTGAGGAACAGGATGATGCCGAAGGTCGCGATCACGTGGTCGAGGTGGTCGCGCCCGTAGAGATGGCGGAACACCACGGCCTCCAGCAGCAGACCGAACACCAGCGCGGCGGCGAGCGCCAGCAGGAGCGCGGCGACGAAGCTGCCGGTGAGCCCGTAGAACATGACGGCCAGATAGGCCCCCAGCATGTACTGGACGCCGTGCGCCAGGTTGATGAAGTCCATCACGCCGAACACGAGCGTCAGCCCGGCCGCGATCAGGAACAGCAGCACCCCGAGCTGCAGGCCGTTGAGGACTTGGACGACGAGAAGCGTGGTGGACATGAACAGGTCGGATGCGCTCGTTTCACCTCCCCCCTGGAGGTGTAGGGTGGGCAAAGCGAAGCGTGCCCACGCCGTTGATGTCATGCCGGAGCCACGGCGGCCCCGCGGCGTGGGCACGGCGCGTGCGCGCCTTTGCCCACCCTACGGCGTCGTGTCCGGCGCCCGCCTTCACTTCATCTTGCAGCTGCCGACATAGGAGTCGGCGTAGTCGTCGAAGACCTTGGAGACGATCTCGGTCTGGAACTTGCCGTCGGGACGCTTGGCGACCTTGGTCAGGTAGAAGTCCTGGACCGGGTAGTTGTTGGTGTTGAACTTGAAGTCGCCGCGCAGCGAGGTGAAGTCGGCCTTGCGCAGCGCCGCCCGCAGCGCGTCCCGGTCCTTGGTGTCGCCCTTGGTGGCCTTCAGGGCGCCGTCGATCAGCATCGCGGTGTCGTAGGCCTGGAACGCATAGGTCGCCGGCACGGCGCCGAACTCCTTCTCATAGGCATCGACGAAGGCCTTGTTCTTCGGGTTGTCGAGGTTCGGGGCCCAGTTCGACCCGGCGAAGAAGCCCAGCGCCGCGTCCTGCTGGGCCGGCAGCGTCGATTCGTCGACCGTGAAGGTGGAGAGCACCGGGATCGTCTCGGCGAGACCGGCCTGCCGGTACTGCTTGACGAAGTTGACGCCCATGCCGCCGGGCAGGAACACGAAGACGACGGAGGGCTTCGCCGCGGCGATCTTCGACAGCTCGGCCGAGTAGTCGAGCTGGTTGAGCGGGACGTAGACCTCGTCGACCACGTCGCCCTTGAACCAGCGCTTGAAGCCGGCGAGCGAATCCTTCCCGGCCTGGTAGTTGGGCGCCATGATGAAGGCGGTCTTCATGCCCTTGTCCTGGGCGTACTTGCCCGAGACCTCGTGCATCTGGTCGTTCTGGTAGGACGTGACGAACAGGTTCGGGTTGCAGTCGCGCCCGGCATAGTTCGACGTGCCGGCGTTCGGGCTGATCAGGATGGCGCCGCCCTCGGTCGCCGGCTTCACGATCGCCTGCAGGATGTTGGAGAACACCGGGCCGACCACGAAGTCGACCTTGTCGCGCTCGACCAGCGCCTTGACCTTACCGACCGCGACGTCCGGCTTGAGCTCGTCGTCCTGGACCAGCACCTCGACCTCGCGGCCGCCGAGCTTGCCGCCCAGCTCCTTGACGGCGAGCTGGAAGCCGTTGCGGATCTGCTGGCCGAGCACGGCGGGCGGGCCCGACAGGGTGGCGATCACGCCGACCTTGAGGTTCTCCGGCGCCTGGGCCTGAGCTTGGGCCTGGGCCGGCAGGGGCGCAACAAGAGCGCAGGCCGCGACGGCGGCGAGCCACGAAACGGTTTTGGTCATCGCAACTGGTCCTCCGGAAACGGGATCGGCACGGGGGTGGGCAAGGAGACGAAAAGCGCCGGCCGCCGAGATAAGCCGGTCGGCGCCGCGGCGTTCAAGCAAAAAGTGCAGGCCGGGACGCAGTATCGTGTCCCCCCACCCTCCCCTCCTGCCCTCGGCTTGCGCGACGGGGGCGAAAAGAGCAATTTCCCGCCCGGACGCCATCGTCCCGGCCCGTTCGGGGCCGTTCCCGGTCCGCGCGGGGCCGGAGGGGGAGCATCGCATGATCGAGCCTTACAACGCGGTCGGCCTCATTCCGACCTTCTGGGGCATTCGCCGCCGCGAGGACATCAAGCACAACATCGAGCATTTGAAGAGCCTCACCAAGGCGGCCTTCTGGCTGTCCAATCTCGATATCCCGGTCCGCCTCCTCGCCATTCCCGAGGGCGGCCTGATGGGCTTCAACGACGAGGTCCTGGACGTCGACCACGCCGAGTTCGCCAACACCTGCGCGATCGACATCCCGGGCCCGGAGACCGACTGGGTCGGGGCGCTGGCGCGCGAGTGGAACGTCTTCATCATGGCGCAGGCGAAGGCCCGCCATCCGGACTGGAAGGACCGCTTCTTCAACGTCGGCTTCATCGTCGATCCGGACGGCGAGATCATCCTCAAGCACTACAAGCTCGGCGCGCTGCTGCCGGTCGAGCGCTCGGTGTCGCCGCACGACATCTACGACTGGTGGATCGAGAAGTACGGCCGCACGCTCGATGCCTTCTGGCCCGTCGCCGACACCAAGATCGGCCGGCTCGGCATCATGATGGCGATGGAGGGCTCGTATCCGGAGAACGGCCGTGGGCTGGCCATGAACGGCGCCGAGGTGGTCTACCGCGCCTCCCTGCCCGCCCCGTTCACCGAGAACGACTTCTTCGAGATCACCAACCGCTGCCGGGCGCTCGAGAACAACATGTACATCGTGGCGCCCAACATCGGCAGCTACCACCTCTATCCCGAGGGCAAGGTCGGCATCGACGCCGGCGGCGGCCAGTCGATGATCGTCGACTATCGAGGCCAGCTCGTCGGCAAGCAGCGCGACACCAACGGATCCACGTTCGTGTCCGGTGTCATCAACATCGAGGCGCTGCGGCATCACCGCGAGAGCGCTCAGGTGACCAACTGGCTCAAGGACGTGCGCACCGAGCTCGCCCAGATCATCTACGAGCAGCCCGTCTATCCGAAGAACATGTACATGGACAAGATTCCGGCCAAGCACGCCGACTACAAGCGCGACGTGATCGACCGGCAGGTCGCCCTCATGCAGGAGCGCGACATCTGGAAGAAGCCGTCGCGGTGAGCGGGGCGGCACGCTTCACCTCTCCCCGGCGGGGAGAGGTCGACGCGCGAAGCGCGGCGGGTGATGGGGTGCCGAGCCCTCCATCGACGCCTACGCCCCTCACCCCGGTCGCGAGCTGACGCTCGCGCCCGACCCTCTCCCCACGGGAGAGGGTGACGGAGCGAACCGGCAGGCTCTCACTTCGGACAGCCGGCCCGACCATCAACCCCGAAAGACCCGAACGCATGACCGATACCTACAAGTTCCTGCTGCCCGAGAACCGCATCCCGCGGGCCTGGTACAACATCGCGGCCGACCTGCCGGCGCCGCCCCCGCCGGTCCTGCATCCGGGCACGGGCAAGCCGATCGGCCCCGACGACCTCGCCGCGATCTTCCCGATGGAGCTGATCCGGCAGGAGGTCGCGACCGAGCGGGAGATCGAGATCCCCGAGCCGGTGCGCGAGATCTACAAGCTGTGGCGGCCGGCGCCGCTGCACCGCGCGGTGCGGCTCGAGCGCGCGCTCGATACGCCGGCCCGCATCTTCTACAAGTACGAGGGCGTCTCGCCGGCCGGCAGCCACAAGCCGAACACCGCGGTGGCGCAGGCCTTCTACAATCGCGAGGCCGGCATCCGGAAACTCGCGACCGAGACGGGCGCCGGCCAGTGGGGCTCCTCGCTCGCCTTCGCCGGGTCGATCTTCGGCCTCGAGGTGAAGGTCTACATGGTCAAGGTCTCCTACAACCAGAAGCCCTATCGTCGGGCCCTGATGGAGACCTACGGGGCGACCTGCATCCCGAGCCCCTCGATGGAGACGGCGGCCGGCCGCGCCGTGCTGGCGCAGAACCCGGACTCGAACGGCAGCCTCGGCATCGCCATCTCGGAGGCCGTAGAGGTCGCGGCGCAAAATCCCGACACGAACTACGCGCTCGGCAGCGTGCTCAACCACGTCGCGCTGCATCAGACCGTGATCGGTCTCGAGGCGATCGAGCAGATGGAGATGGCCGGCTTCTGGCCCGACGTCGTCATCGGCTGCGCCGGCGGCGGCTCGAACTTCGCCGGCATCGCGTTCCCGTTCCTCGGCAAGAAGCTGCGCGAGGGCAAGGACGTGCGGGTCCTCGCGGTGGAGCCGGCGGCGTGCCCGACGCTGACGCGCGGCAGCTACGCCTACGACTTCGGTGACACGGCGCATCTCACGCCGCTGATGAAGATGCACACGCTCGGCTCCAGCTTCATGCCGCCCGGCTTCCACGCCGGCGGCCTGCGCTACCACGGCATGGCGCCGCTGGTGAGCCACGCCAAGGAGCTCGGCTTGATCGAGGCGAAGGCCGTGCACCAGAACCCGTGCTTCGAGGCCGGGCTCCTGTTCGCCCGCAGCGAGGGCATCGTGCCGGCGCCGGAATCGACCCACGCGGTGCGGGCCGCCGTCGACGAGGCGCTCGCCGCCAAGGCCGAGGGCAAGCCGCGCACCATCCTGTTCAACCTGTCCGGCCACGGCCATTTCGACATGCAGGCCTACACGGATTACCTGTCGGGCAAGCTCGAGGACCGCGACTACGACGCGGCCGCGCTCACGGCCTCGCTCGACGCGCTGCCGAAGGTCGCGGCGGAGTAGGACGAGGAGCGGCGCTTTAAAACATGGCACGGCGCCCGCGCTCCTTCTCCCCGCGCGCGGGGAGAAGGTCGGGATGAGGGGGCTCTGCAGCAGGGCAGTGACTCGCGGAAACGCCCCCTCACCCGGATTTCGCGCCCGACGGCGCGAAATCCGACCTCTCCCCGCGCGCGGGGAGAGGTAAAACGAATACGCGCTGCAATCTTCGGGTGCGCCTAACAACCACAGGCTGTACACCCTCTTATTTTACCGTCAGCCAAGCTTGAATTCCGCGACGAAATGGCCCATATAGACGGCAGAGCGGATTGACCGACCTCTGGTTGGTCCCCCATGGGCCGCGTGAACGAAACAATCAACGGTTTCGGCCCGATCCGCCACCCGAAGGCAGCCCAGACCACGCGGGATGTCCCGTTCATCCGCTGCACGCGGCGCGCCAGAGCTGCGCCCGGGCCCTATCGCAGAACAGAAAGCACCCTTTGACTTCCTTCCAGGGATTTGGACTGGCCGAGCCGATCGCTCGCGCCCTCGTCGACGAGAACTACGTCACCCCCACTCCCATCCAGGCCCAGACGATCCCCCTCGCGCTCGAAGGGCGCGACGTGATCGGGATCGCCCAGACCGGCACCGGCAAGACCGCCGCCTTCGCGCTGCCGATCCTCAACCGCCTGCATTCCGACCCGAAGCCCACCGTCCGCAAGAGCTGCCGCGTCCTGGTGCTCAGCCCCACCCGCGAGCTCTCGGGCCAGATCCTCGACAGCTTCAAGGCCTATGGGCGCCACATGAAGGTCGCCTCGGACCTCGCCATCGGCGGCGTCTCGATGGGCCGCCAGGTGCGCGCCGTGCTGCCCGGCCTCGACGTGATGGTCGCCACCCCGGGCCGCCTCCTCGACCTCGTGAACTCCAACGCGCTGCGGCTCAACGCCGTCGAGGTGCTGGTGCTCGACGAGGCCGACCGCATGCTCGACATGGGCTTCATCCACGACATCCGTAAGATCGTGTCGAAGCTCCCGAAGGACCGCCAGACGCTGTTCTTCTCGGCCACCATGCCGCAGCAGATCGCCGAGCTCGCCGCCCAGATGCTGCGCGACCCGGCCCGCGTGTCGGTGACGCCGGCCGCCTCCACGGCCGAGCGCATCGACCAGCGCATCGTCCATGTCGACAAGTCGGCGAAGCCGCAGATCCTGGCCGAGGTGCTGAAGAGCGAGCCGATCGACCGCTGCCTCGTCTTCACCCGCACCAAGCACGGCGCCGACAAGGTCGTCCGCGGCCTCGACAAGGCCGGGATCGCGTCGGCCGCCATCCACGGCAACAAGTCGCAGAACCAGCGCGAGCGGGTGCTGGCGGCGTTCCGCACCGGCGAGGTGCGGATCCTGATCGCCACCGACATCGCGGCCCGCGGCATCGACGTCGAGGGCGTGTCGCACGTCGTCAACTACGACCTGCCGAACATCCCGGAGAGCTACGTCCACCGCATCGGCCGCACCGCGCGGGCCGGCGCCGAGGGCATCGCGATCTCGTTCTGCGACAGCGAGGAGCTGCCGTTCCTGCGCGACATCGAGAAGCTGATTCGCTTCGCCATCCCGGCGACCGACCGGCGCACCGGCGGCCGTCCGCTGCCGGCCTCCCGGCCGGCCCAGCAGGGCGCGCGCGGCCGCAACGGTGGCGATGGCCGCCGTGACGGCGAGCCGCGTCGCGCCGGCGGCGAACAGCGCCGCGACGGCGGCCGCGGTCGCCTGCCCGATCGTGACCGGCCCCGCGCCGAGCAGCCGCGGCGCGACCGTGACGAGGCGGTGCGTGCCGCCCCGCAGCGTCCGCAGCGCGAGCCCCGCGAGGCGGGCCGCCATCCGGCGGAGCGTCCGCAGGAGAACCGGAATCGCGGGCACCAGGCGCAGCCGCAGCGCGGCCGCGCCCACGAGCCGCGGGCCGAGCGACAGCAGGCCGCGTCCGGTCCGCAGCGCCAGCCGGCCCGGGACAACGCCGGCCGTCCGCACCGCAACGGTGGCCAGCACCCGTCGCCCGTGCGGGTCGGAGTGCCGCTCGCCGAGCGTCCGGCCCAGCGCAACAGCGGACCCGCGGTCGAGGCCGCGCTCGATCAGGTGGCGTTCCTGCGCCGAGGCGCGCCGGGTCGCCGCGACACCGGACACAGCGTCGAACGCTGAGAATTATCGGAGCACAGCGATGGCGAAAGAAGAGCTGATCGAATTCGAAGGACTGGTTACCGAGATCCTGCCGGACACGCGCTACCGGGTGACGCTGGATACGGGCCACGAGATCATCGCCTACACGGCCGGCAAGATGAAGAAGAACCGCATCAAGACGCTCGCGGGCGACCGCGTGATCGTCGAGATGTCGCCCTACGACCTCGAGAAGGGCCGGATCATCTTCCGTCACAAGGAGGCCAATTCCGGCCCCGGTGGCGCGCGCCGACCGCCGCAGCGTCAGCAGTTCCGCCGTCGCTGATCCGTCGCCGCCGGTCTCCCGGCGGCCCTGACCGCCACGGGGCGGCCGCGTGCCGTCCCGCCGCGGCGTCCGGGAGGGGAGAAAGGCAAGACCATGCGACTGTTCATGTTCGAGTCGGAGACCACGAGCGACCTGCGGGCCTTCGCGGGGGACTCCTCCGGCAGCAAGCTCCCCGAGCGGCTCGGCCCCTGGCTCTCGACCGGGGTCGTGCGGCCGGACCGCGATCCGCCGCACAAGCTGTCGCGGGCCGCGATCGAGAAGGCGATCACCTCGACCGGCTATCAGCTGTGGCGAATGAAGCCGACCGAGGCGGCGGTCGCCGCCAAGACGGCCAAGACCACTGCAGCCAAGATCGCCGCGGCCAAGCCGGCCGCCGCCAAGACGGCCGTCGCCAAGTCGGCGGCGAGCGCGGTCGCGACCAAGAAGACGCCGGCCGGAGCTGCCGTCGCGCGCAAGCCGGCGGCCGTGAAGGCCTGACGCGGTTCGCGCGCGACGCCGGTTCGCACCGCATGGTCCAGCGTCGACGGCACCGCCGTCGACGCGACGTTCTCAAACGCGACGTCTTCAGGCGCGTTGCTTACAGTGAAACGGACGAGGCGAGCCCGACAGCGGCTCGAATCAAAAAAAAACGGCGCAGCCGGATGGCAGCGCCGCGACGAGGTACGAGAGCGTCGCGCAATCTCGCGCCGACAAAGCCCTCGAAGAGAATTCGGGCCGACTTACGAGAAAGCCCGCCGAGGCGGGCTTTCGGGCAGTGCAGGCTCAGACGGCCCGAAGCTGGTCGGCCGAGCTCTTGCCCGTACGACGGTCCTGGGTGAGCTCGTAGGACAGCTTCTGGCCTTCACGCAGATTGGTCATGCCAGCGCGCTCGACGGCGCTGATATGAACGAACACGTCCTTCCCGCCATCGTCGGGCTGGATGAAGCCGTAACCCTTCTGCGCGTTGAACCACTTCACGGTGCCAGTGCTCATGGACGTCCTTTCGACTGACGAGCAGGTCTAGGTCCGCGGACAGCGAGCCGCCCGCGGCGGGTTTCTCGAGTGTTCAGTCAGATCTCGTCGGTCAGTCGCAGGAACGGGGCCCGCATACATGGCCAAGTCGTTCGGCCGAAACTTCGATCCAATCTGATTATCATGACTTGAAACGGGCACAATCCGTCGCCCGCCGGTTCGGCAAATTTTTTTCGCGGCGCCCCCTGTTTAGGCATGCCGCCGAATTGGGCTCGGCCGCACAGCGGCAATCCCATTTCGTTTCGCGATGACCTATCACGGATCGCATATGGATTTCGTCTGTCCGGATCCCCACACAAGCACCTCCGTCGCGCCGCGACGTTACATTGTTCGACTCCGCCGATCGACTTCTTCGCGGCCCGCATCACGATGCGCGAATGAGGGCCAATGCGGATCTTGACCGAGATCAGGGCGCGCGCCCGACGCCATGGCTCATGAGGCGAAACCCGGCCGCTCGCACCCCGGCGGCCGGTCCGCCGCCGACACGGGCCCGACCTCATCTCGACCGTCACCCCCCGCACCGGCCGCCCCGCGACAGCGGTATCCGCGGCCCGACACTTGCAAGGACGAAGGCGAATGCCGGGGCGCAGCTTTCTCGGACACTCGACCAATCTGGTCGGCCTGCCGACCGATCTCGTGGCGAGCTGCGCCTTCAACGAGCACCCCGTTCCGCTGCGGATCTCGGGGGTGCGGGAGATGAACCGGAGCCTGTTCGAGATGCTGTCGCACGCCCCGGATCTGCCCGACGCCGGGATCGCCTTCGCCAGCTACATGATGGCGATGTTCGGTCTCGACCCGGAGCAGCAGGAGCCCGAGCCCGACGGCCGGCCCCGCGGGCCGCGCCGCTATCGCTCGTCGTTCCTGCGCCTGATCAAGGGCTGGGGCTACGATTCGAACAGCCCCGAAGGCGCCGTGATGAAAGGCTGGGTGGAGAGCCGCTTCGGCATCTTCCCGACCTTCCACAAGCAGGTGATCGACCGCACCACGGGCGACGGCTGGACCACCTATGTCGAAGAGAAGATGTCGAGCCGCTTCCACAACAACTCGATCTACACCCAGCTCGATCTCGTCTACGAGTTCTGCCAGTGGGCGCTCACCACCATGGTGGCGCCGGGCGAGAGCCACGTGACGCTCTATCGCGGCGTCAACGATTTCGACGAGCATCAGATCGTCGAGCGCGCCGACAAGCGCAACGCCGTGGTCCGCATGAACAACCTCGCCTCCTTCACGTCGGAGCGCGACGTCGCCGACTGCTTCGGCGACATCATCCTCACCGCGAAGGTGCCGGTGGCCAAGATCGCCTTCTTCAACACGTTGCTCGCCCGCCATCCGCTCAAGGGCGAGGGCGAGTATCTGGTGATCGGCGGTGATTATCGCGTGAAGGCGAGCTACGTTTAGGATCAAGCATGCTGGCACCGACCCTGGACGACCGGGCGCTCGGCGCCTTCCTGGGTCTCGCCGTGGCCGACGCGCTCGGCGGCACCGTGGAGTTCATGACCAAGGGCGAGATCGCCACCCGCTACGGGTTGCACGATCGCATCGTCGGCGGCGGCTGGCTGCGGCTGGCCGCCGGCCAGGTCACCGACGACACCGAGATGGCGCTGGCCCTCGGGCGCTCGCTGATCCGCAAGGAGACGCTCGACCTCCAGGATCTGTGCGAGGAGTTCGCCCGCTGGCTACGCTCCGGGCCGATCGACGTCGGCAACACCTGCCGGCGCGGCATCCGCCGCTTCCTCACCGAGGGCTCGGTCCAGGGCCCGTTCTTCGACGGCGACGCCGGCAACGGCGCGGCGATGCGGCTGCTGCCGGTCGCGCTCGCCACGCTCGGATGCCCCGAGATCGGCGCCGACTGGTGCGTCGCCCAATGCCGCACCACGCATCACCACCCGCTGTCCGACGCCGCCTCGCTGGCGCTCCTGACGATGCTGCACCGGCTGCTCGCCGGGGCCGGCCGCGACGAGGTGCGCGACATCGCCGACGCGCTCGTCGCCCAGCATCGCGGCTTCCGCTTCGAGGTGTCGCCGGGGCAGTCGAGCGCCTATGTGGTCGACACGCTGCGCACCGTGCTGCACTTCTACTTCACCACGTCGACGTTCCAGGAGGCGGTGGTGAAGACCGTCAACCAGGGCGGCGACGCCGACACGACCGGCGCCATCGTCGGCATGCTGGCCGGAGCCACCTACGGGGTCGACGCGATTCCCGCGAGCTGGCTCAAGCGCCTCGACCGCGAGGTCGCGGTCGAGATCCGCAACCAGACCCCGCGACTCCTCGGCATCGCCGCGACGCTGCGGGCCAGGGCAGCCCATCCGCCGCGCGCGCCCGCCGCCCCGGAGCTGCCGACCCCGCTGCCGTTCGCGCCGGTGAACAAGCCGCGGCCGTAGCCACGGGACCCGAGCCGTAGGGTGGGCAAAGGCGCGGCAGCGCCGTGCCCACGCGGTCGATGTGATCAGCTCGAACCGCCAATTCCGGACGGCGTGGGCAGGCCGTGGCGCGGCCTGCCCACCCTACGAGGCTCGTATCTGTGAGGATCTCGCCCCCGGCTCAGCCGAACTTGAACAGCACGCCGTAGCCGCCGCGCGGATAGGTCCAGGTGATGTCGCCCTGCCCTTCGGCCAGCACCCGGCAGGTGCCGCATTCCATGCAGCCGTCGTGCGCCACCTCGACCTGGCCCTTGTCGTTCTGCGTGTAGCAGTGCGCCGGGCAGACCTTCACCAGCGCCAGCAGCTCGGGCGACGGCGTCTCGTGCGGCTTGATGGTGATGTGCGAGTTGCCGGAATCGACCCGGTAGCGATTCTGGTAGAGCTTGTCTTCCACCTTGACTTCGGGCTCGGTCGTCATCGGGCGCCTCCGGGTGTGAACATGGTCGCGTCGGTGATCGAACTCGTCATCGCCACGCCCGGGCGATCTTCACGACGTCGCCCACCAGTCCGGTGAGCGAGCGCGCCGCGAGCACGGACTTGAAGGTCCGCTTCTCGGCCTCGATCTTGGGCGTGCCGTCGACCCGCACGAAGTTCTCCATCGCCTTGGCGACGAGCTGCGGGTAGGTCAGGAAGAAGTTCTGGGTGTTGTGGTGAAGGAGCCCGGGAAGATCCTTGTACTTCTTCAGGTCCTTCATCACGAACGACTCGGTCAGGCGGGTCCGGTAGAGCGCCAGGTTGCGCTTGGTCGGCTCGGCCCCCTGCTGCTTCAGGTCGGCGATCGTCTCGCCGGCCATCTGGCCCGAGGCGAGCGCGAGGTTCGAGCCCTCGCGATGCACCGCGTTGTTGAGCTGGGCCGCGTCGCCGCACACCACCCAGCCGTCGCCGGCCAGCTCCGGCACGGCCCGGTAGCCGCCTTCCGGAATCAGATGACCGGCATACTCCTTCACCTCGGAGCCTTCGATCAGCGGCGCCACGGAAGGATGCTTCTTGAAGCCCTCGAGCAGCTCGTAGGGCGCGTAGTTGTTCCTGGCGAAGTCCGACACCAGGCAGCCGATGCCGATCGAGATGCTCTCGCGGTTGGTGTAGATGAAGCCCATCCCGGCCATGCCCTTGGAGATGGTGCCGGCCGCCTCGATGACGACGCCCTCGTCGCCCTTGAGGTTGAAGCGCGCCTCGATGGTCTCGCGCGGCAGGAAGTGCATCTCCTTGACGGCGAGCGCGACGTTCTCGCGCTTCGGCCGCTCGCGCAGCCCCGCCCGCGTGCCGAGCAGGCCGTTGACGCCCTCGGCCAGCACCACGACGTCGGCGAACACCTCGCCGTCGCGCCGGTCGGTGCGCACGCCGACCACCTTGCCCTTCGCGTCCTGCAGAAGCTCGAGCGCGGTCGTTTCGGTGAGCACGACGGCGCCGGCGTCGCGGACGTGCCGCGAGAACCAGCGGTCAAACTGCGAGCGGATGATGGTGTAGCGGTTCGGCCGCTCCTCGTTGAACTCGTCGTTGCGGTGATGCAGGCCCGTGTGAGACGTCTCGCTCATCATCCAGAAGCGCTGCTCGATCAGATGGCGCTCGAGCGGCGCGTCCTCGCGGAACTCGGGGACCAGCTTCTCGACCTGGGCGGCGTAGAGGATGGCGCCCTGCACGTTCTTCGAGCCGGCGTACTCGCCGCGCTCGAGCTGCAGCACCTTCAGGCCGCGCTTGGCCATCGTGTAGGCCGCGGCGTTGCCGGCCATGCCGGCCCCCACGACGATCGCGTCGAACTTCTCGGTCATGGCGCGGTTTCCCTCAGCTCGCGATGCGATCGCGGATATGGGCCGACAGGCGGTGACGGAACGCCTCGGTGAGCTGCGGCAAGAGATGCAGCGCGTCGGTGACGACGCCGATATGGGCGAAGTCGAAGATCGGCGCGTTCTTGTCGGTGTTGATGGCGACGATCAGGTCGGCCCCCTCGACGCCGACCCGATGCTGGATCGCGCCCGAGATGCCAGCCGCGATGTAGAGCTTCGGCCGGATGGTCTTGCCGGTCTGGCCGATCTGCCGCTCGGCCGGCTGCCAGCCCTTCTGCACCAGCGGGCGCGAGCAGCCGTACTCGGCGCCGAGCACGGAGGCGAGCTGGGTGACGAGCTGGAAGTTCTCCGGCGAGCCCAGTCCGAGGCCGCCGGCCACCACCACGTCCGCATAGGCGAGGTTCGACTTCGCCTGGTCGCGGTCCGGGATGAACTTCAGCACCTTGGTGACGATGTCCTCCTCGGCCATCGCGAGCGGATGCTCGACGAGGCGGCCGAGCGGGCGCTCGACGCGCTCCGGCATCGGCATCACGCGCGGCCGGATGGTCGCCATCTGGGGCCGGAAGTTGAGCGTGTAGATGGTGCACAGGAGCGAGCCGCCGAAGGTCGGGCGGGTCGCGGCGAGCGAGCCGTCCGGATCGACGTCGAGGGCCGTGCAGTCGGCGGTGAGGCCCGTCGCCAGCGTGGTCGCCACCGAGCCGGCGAGGTCGCGGCCGAGCGTCGTCGCGCCGAGCAGCAGGATCTCCGGCTTGAAGGTCTCGACCGCGTCGGTGAGGGCCTTCGTGTAGGGATCGTTGCGGTAGTCGGCGAAGACCGGGTTGGTCACCGTGTAGACGAGATCGGCGCCGTAGCAGGCGGCTTCCTGGGCGGCCGCGAGCGTCGCCTCGCCGGGCGGCCCGATGATCACGCCGGCGAGCTCGACCTTGAGCTTGTCGGCGAGGATGCGGCCGGCGCCCATCAGCTCCCAGGAGACGGGATGGACGTGCCCGCGCTCCTGCTCGATGAACACCCAGACGTGCTTGTGATTCCGGAACCGCTCCGGCAGCTCCTTCTTCATCGAAGCGCGGCCACCGGCGGCGGGGGCGGGTTTCTGCTCGGCCATCGTGGTCTCCGGATCGGGTTTCGGGTGCCGCTGGTCAGTAGCCGCGGGCGAGCGTGGTCAGCTCTTCCTCGAGGGTCGGACGATGCGCGAACAGCGCGTCGATCAGCGCCTCGGGCAGCAGGGTCTTGTGCTGCTCCTTCGGGGTCGCCTTCAGCTGGGCCTGCGACACCTCGATGATCTTGGCCTTCTCGGAGCGCGGCGTCGGCGCGAACACGCGCTTCACCACGGTCGGCGAGCCACGCAGGCCGCAGCGCGTCACGTCCTCGATGCCGGCGTCCTTGGCGCTCCAGGTGACGATCTCGGCGCGGGCAGCGCGCAGCGCGTCGGGCAGCGAGCCGCGACGGATCTCGTTGGTGCCTTCCAGCATGGTGATCAGGCAGGGCAGCGCGGTCTTGAGCGCCTGGACGCCGCCCTCGGCGCGACGCTCGACGTCGATGCTGCGGCCGGCGAGATCGAGGGCCGACACCTTCGACACATAGGTGAGCTGGTTGAGCCCGAGCCGCTTGGCGATGCCGGGGCCGACCTGGGCGGTGTCCCCGTCGATCGTCTGCTTGCCGGTGAACACGATGTCGACGGGCTCGAAGGTCTCGCCGATCTTCTTGATCGCGGTGGCGAGCGCGAACGAGGTCGCCAGCGTGTCGGAGCCGGCGAAGAAGCGGTCGGTCAGCAGCACGGCGCGGTCCGCCCCGAAGGTCAGCGCCTTGCGCAGGCTCTCCTCGGCCATCGGCGGGCCCATGGTGAGGATCGTCACGGTGCCGCCGTGCTGATCGCGCAGGCGCAGCGCCTCCTCGACCGCGAACAGGTCGTAGGGGTTGATGATGGTCGGCACGCCCTGCCGCATGATGGTGTTGGTGACCGGATGGACGCGGATCTGCGCCGAGTCCGGGACCTGCTTGATGCAGACGACGATGTGCATGGCGGTCTCGCTCACGTGTGGGTCGGGGCCGGGGTGACTCGACCGGCCCGGCTCGGCTCGCTTCGGCTCGCTACGGTTCGGCGCGTCGCGTGTTCGCGCTGTTCACTTCAGGTCGTCGAGCGGCACGAAATTCTTCGGCGCCTTCGGCTCGACCGCCTCCTTCAGCACCTTGAAGACGCGCTTCTCCAGCGGCGAGGAGGCGACGAACTCCTCGTAGGCGCGCTCCAGCACGCTCTTGCAGCGGGCGACCGCGATCATGTCGGGGATGCCGTCGAGCTCGTCGCCCGAAAGGTACTCGCCCATCCGCTTGAGGATGTGCAGGCGCGCGACATTGACGACCTGCGGGTCGTAGGCGACGCCGAGAATCTGGAAGAACTCTTCCGCCGACTCGGCCTTCCGCAGCTTCGCCATCGCGTCCGGCACGACGACACCGTGGTTTCCACACATGCTCATTGCAGCGCCTCCTCGACACGCCGGATCGGGGTCTTGACCTCGCGCCAGATGGCGCGCAGCGCGTCCTCGCCCACCGGTCCCTTGACCGCGACGGCCCGCTCGCGCACCCGCGCCAGGATGGCCGGCAGCTCGTGCTCCTCGGCCGGCAGCCGCAGCTCGGCCAGCGACATGGCGATCGCCGCCAGCCCTGAGTGCTTGCCGATGGTGATGCGGTGGGCGCGACCGAGCAGGCCGGGATCGAGCGCCTGGTAGGTGCGGTGATCCTTCAGGAGCCCGTCGACATGAATGCCGGACTCGTGGGTGAAGATGTGATCGCCGACGATCGCCTTGTCGACCGGGATCGGCCGCGCCGCGGCGGCCGCCACCACGGCGGCGACGTCGGCGAGCTTTTCGAACGCGGCCCCCGTATCCCGCCCATAAAGTTGCTTGAGCGCCACGGCGACCTCCTCCAGCGGCGCGTTGCCGGCGCGCTCGCCGAGGCCCATCACGGTGACGGAGGCATGCGTCGCGCCAGCCTGCACGGCGGCGAGCGTGTTGGCGGTGGCGAGCCCGAGGTCGTCGTGGCCGTGGAACTCGATCTCCAGATCGGTCGCGGCCCGCACGGCCGAGACCAGCGCGCGGGTGGTGAAGGGATCGAGGACGCTCAGCGTGTCGGCGATGCGGAAGCGCCGGGCGCCGGCGGCCTTCGCGGCCGCCACCACCTGCGCCAGGAAGGCCACGTCGGCGCGCGACGAGTCCTCGCCGCCAACCGCGACGTCGAGCCCGTGGGAGCGGGCGTAGCCGACCACGTCGGCCAGCATGGCGAGCCCGGCCTCGCGGCCGCCCTTGATCTTGGCGGCGATCTGCACGTCCGACACGGGCAGCGACACGTTGACCATCGAGACGCCGGCGGCGCGCGCCGCGTCGACGTCCTCGCGCCGCATGCGGCACCAGGCGATGGCGGTGAGCGGCAGCCTCGCCTCGACGACGGCGCGGATCGCCGCGATCTCCTGCGGACCCATCGCCGGCGTGCCGGCTTCGACCTCGGGAACGCCCGCCGCGGCGAGCGCGCGCGCGATCGCCACCTTCTCGTCGGCCGTGAAGGCGACGCCCGGCGCCTGCTCGCCGTCGCGCAGCGTCGTGTCGTTGAGGACGACGCGGGGCGCGCGACTGTCGGGCGTCGTCGGGGCGGCGACGGGTCGGGTCATCGGTTCACTCCTCAGGCCGCGGGATCGAGGGCATCGGCCCGCAGATCGGCAATCACGTCGCTCACGCAATCGATGGTGCGTGCGATTTCATCCGCCGTGGTGTCGCGCGACAGCGAGAAGCGCACGACGCCGCGGGCGAACTGTTCCAGCACGCCCATGGCCCGCACCACGTGCGAGGGCTCGACCGAGCCGGCCGCACAGGCGGAGCCCGACGACACGGCGATGCCGCGGCGATCGAGCAGGCGCACGACCGCCTCGCTCTCGACATCGGCGAAAGCGATGCTGGTCGTGTTGGCGACGCGAGAGTCTGGATCGCCGAGCACTTTTGCCTCGGCGATCCGGGCGAAAAGCCCGGTCTCCAGAGAGTCTCGCAACGCCGCGATCCGGGGGGTGTCGGACGGGAGCCGCTCGGCCGCCAGCGCACAGGCGGCGCCGAGCGCGACGATGCCGGGCACGTTCTCGGTGCCGGCGCGCCGGCCCCGTTCCTGAGCTCCGCCGATCGTCTGGGCGCCGAGCCTCACGCCACGACGGACGTAGAGCGCACCGACACCCTTCGGCGCGCCGAGCTTGTGTCCGGACAGCGAGAGAAGATCAATCATCCTTTCGGCGACCCCGAAGGGCAGCCGGCCGACCGCCTGGACGGCGTCGGTGTGAAAGAGCGCGCCCTTATCCTTGGCCTGCGCGGCCAGATCGGCGACCGGAAAGATCGTGCCGGTCTCGTTGTTGGCCCACATGATCGAGACCAGCGCGGTGCGCTCGGACAGTGCTGCCGCGTAGGCATCGCGGTCGATGCGGCCGCGGCCGTCGACCCCGATCTCGTGCACGACGATGCCGCGGGTCTTCGTAAGCGAGGCGCAGAGCTTCCTCACGGCCGGGTGCTCGACCGCGCTGATCACGACCTCGCTGCGACCGGTCGTCGCGCCCCCTGCCCCGGCGGTTGCGGCGAGCGCGCCCAGGATCGCGAGCGTGTCGCTCTCGGTGCCGCCCGACGTGAACACGATCTCGTCCGCATGCGCGGCGCCGATCAGCGCCCGCACCTGCTCGCGCGCCGTCGCCACGGCCGTCTTGGCGGACGCGCCGAAGGAATGCGCGGAGGACGGATTGCCGAAGACGCCCGAAAACATCGGCAGCATCGCCTCGAGCACGCGGGGATCGACCCGCGTGGTGGCGTTGTTGTCGAGGTAGACGGGGGTCATCGCGCCCTGCTCTCTCTGGTCTATGCGGCCGGGACGACGCGGATCGGGAAGCCGAGCTTGGCCATCAGCCGGCCCTGCACGCCCTGGATCGTCACCGAGGCGAGGACGCAGCCGACGCAGTTGCCGGTCAGCTTCACATGGACGGTCGTGCCCTCGATCTTGACGAGCTCGCAGTCGCCGCCGTGCTTCTGGATGTTGGGGCGCAGCTCGGCGACCGCGTCGGCGATCAGCTTTTCACGCAGCGCCGCGGCCGCGGCCGGATCGAGGACGGGCGCGGCGGGGAGTTCGGTGGCGGGAAGAGTGCCGTGCATGGGACCGCTCCTCAGCCGAACGACTTGCCGCAGGAGCAGCTCGACGCCGCGTTCGGGTTCTCGAACGTGAAACCCTTGCCGGCGAGCGTCTCGGTGAAGCCGATGGTGAGACCGGTGACGAGCGGCTGCGACTGCGGGTCGACGAACAGCTTCACGCCGCCCGACTCGATCACGGCGTCGTCGGGGCGCGGCGTGGCGTCGAGGCCGATCATGTACTTGTTGCCGGCGCAGCCGCCTGTCTCGATCATCACCCGCAAGCCCGCGTCGGGCTTGCCGGCGCGCGACATCGCGGTCTTCACGGCGGCGGCGGCTTCGGTCGACAAGGTGATCATCTCGGGGGGCTCCTTCCAGCTCCGGCTGAAGGACCGATGAGCAACTGCCGTGCCAGCGCCGCGGACACGCGAGAAACGCCGACAACTCAACGGTTTCTGCGATCGCGCTGGACCCGCGGCGGCGCCCGCGTCGGCCCGCCGTCGCAAAGCCGACACGCCCTGCGGACGACGCATGTCGGGTTTGTCGCAAGCGCCGTCCTCGTCATGGCCGGGCTCGTCCCGACCATCCACGTCCTGCGCGGCGCATGTCAGAAAGGACGTGGATGCCCGCGACGAGCGCGGGCATGACGGAGACCGGATGACGGGTGGCCAAGCTGTTCGCTGGCCACATGGTTCGAGACGCGCGACTGCGTCGCGCTCCTCACCATGAGGGGAAGAGCCGTCGCCCGGCTGGAGCGAAGCGCAGTCCGGGCTGCCTCGCGGCCCGACGTCCCGCATTCCGCTGCGCTTCATGCGCTACGAGCGCTGGCTACGGGAGCGGGCCCCTCACGACAGCGGCGGCGGCGCGTCGCGACGGGCGCGGGCGAGGCGGCTCTCGCCGGTCTCCTCGCCGAAGCAGGCCTCGAAGTCGGCGCAGTGCGAGCACACCGGCGTCGCGCACATCACGAAGCCGTCGGTCTCGCACATGGTGCGATAGAAGAACCGCTTCCACCGCATGTTGCGGGTGTTCTTGGCGGCGAGCGCGCCGAAATGCCGTTGCAGCAGCCGGGTCAGCTCGCTGCGGTCGCGCAGGCCCAGATCCTCCCACAGATGGTTCGGCTCGACCGCGCGGCGGGCCACCATGGCGGCGAGCCAGCGCGCGTCCTCGTCGTCACGGCTCGCATAGGCGCGCAGGAGGTCGTGCACCATCGCGACCTCGTCGTCGTGCGGCACCGCGTCGCCGTCGTCCGGGCGCAGCAGGATCGTGGCGCCGGGGAAACGGCGCTCGACCAGTCGCTTCAGCTCGGCCGCCGAGAGGCCGAGCCGCAGATGCACGGCGCCGCCCTCCGACGCCGCGACGGCAATCAGCGAGGCGAACACGTGCGCGTCGAAGTCGTCGTCGTCGTGGATGCTGACCTCGGCCGGCCACCAGCCGGTGAGGCCGCGATAGATGGCAGCGGCGCTGCGGGCGCCGCAGGCCGCATCGCGGCAGAAGCCGGGCGGGATCGCGCCGGCGAGAACAGGCGAGGCCGCGGGTGCCATGGTCAGGCCGCCGCGAGCGCGCCGGCCGGAACGTGGGTCTGGCAATTCTTGGGGCAGACCCGGGCGCAGGCGCCGCAGCCGATGCAGTTGCCGGCCTGGTGCAGCACCATCACCTTGCGGACGAACTCCTCGTCGTCGTCGTCGTCGCCCGAGCAGGCGACCAGCTCGTCGTCGTCGTTGACACCCATCAGGTTCATCACGTCGCGCGAGCACACCTTGAAGCAGCGGCCGCAGCCGATGCACTTGTTACCGTCGATGGCGGTGATGTAGCTCGGCTCCCAGGGCGAACCGTCGCGGGTCGTGAACATGTCGCTGTCTCCTTCGCGGCGGAGCCGCGCTGCCGACGCGGCGCCTCAGGCGCGCGCGACCTCGGGGAATTTCTCGATGATGGCCGTGCAGGCGGCGACCTGCTTGGTGCCCTCGGCGGCGAGCGCCGCGAGGCTGTCGAAGCCGAAGCGGTGGACGTCGCGCAGATGCTTGGTGAGCACCACGAGCCGGCCCGTGGTGAGGATCATGCGGCCGAAGCCCTCGTGGTGCATCTTCATCATCGGGCTGGCGACGAGGCCGGTGCCCTGCTCGATGGCGAGCCCGATGGCGCCGTAGAACTGCTCGATCCGCCACAGCACGTCGGGATCGGGGTCGCCCATGATCGGCATGGCGCGACGCTGCTCCTTGGTGACGATGTAGGCGGCGAGGATCTGCGCGTCGCTCTTGCCGTCCCAGGCGCCGTAGGAGTCCTGCGCCCGGATCAGCCGGACCAGGCTCTGCAGGAACGGCGTCGCCAGCGCCTCGAGATCGGCGACGGCCGGATCGCGGGCCGTGGTGGTGTCGGTCATCGTGCGGGCTCCGGGCTCACTCGTCGTCGTCGACGAAGGACGGCTTGTCGGTGGCGACGCCGGCATTCGCCAGCACCTTGCGCAGCCACGGCGGCGGCGCACCGTCCAGCATCACGCGGGTGCGCTCCAGCACCGCGTCGATCGGCTGGGCCGACATCTTTATCGGGTGGATCTTGGCCGCCACGACCTTCGCCGCGGAAGGCCCGCCGATGGCGACGCAGAACAGGAGGTGACAGCCCTTGAGCGCGTCGACCTTCGGGGTGATGCGATCCTCCCCGTCGGTCTGATGCGTGCCCTGCTCGTCCGACACGTCGTCGCACGTGATGGTCTCGACATGCGTCCAGCCCTGCGCGGTCACGTCGTAGACCGTGAAGCAGCGGGCGGAGCCGAAATGGGCGTTGAGCCCCTTCCGGTCCTGGGTGGCGATCGCCACCCGCACGGCGCCGGCCGTTCCGGCCGGTGCGGTTTCGTCCTGATCAATGATGCGCAACTTGCGAATGGCCGACATGGGTCTCTCCACGATCCCGGAACGGGTCGAGACTCTCGGGGGTGTTGATGCGCTGGTGCGCCTGGAAGATGTTCGCGGCCTCGATGATCTGGTCGCGAACGCCGTCGTAGAGAACGGTGCGGCGGTGCTGGCTGCCGAGCCGATCGAAGATCGGGAAGCCGACCCGCATGAGCGGCACGCCGAGCCGCTCCTCGGCCTGGCGGCCGTGGCTGTGGGTGACGAGCAGGTCGCAGCCCGCAGCGCCTGCGAGCTGCTCGAAGTCGTCGAGATCGCCGACCGTGACGGTCTCGGCCGGCACGCTTTCGAGGATCGACGAGTGCCCCGTGGTGGTGACCGCGGTGACGACCTCGGCCCCCATCCCGGTGAAGAACGTGGCGAGCTGATAGAGATGGTCGGGCTCGGCCGCGATTGCGACGCGCTTGCCGCCGAAGTGGAAGTGGCCGTCGAGCATCGCGTCCTGCAGGCGGCTGCGGGCGCGGCGCAGCTTCGCCGGCACGGGCCGGCCGGAGATTTTTGCCAGCAGCGCGACGAAGCGGTCGCTCGCCTCCAGCGAGCCGAGCGTGTCGAGCACCGTGAACGGCACGCCGCCGATCGCCGAGAGCCGCTCCGCGGCGCGGCGCACATGACGGCCGATGGCGATGCAGTGGGCCGCGTCGCCGAGGGCGCGGATGGCTTCCACGGTCGTGCCGCCATAGGTGGTCGGGATCCAGCGGCCCGGCACGGTGCCGTCGAGCGAGCCGGAGATGTCCGGCACGATGACGGGCTCGAGCCCGAAGCTCTCGACCGTATCGCGGATGTGGTCGATGTCGGCGACCGTGTGATGCCAACCCGGGAGGATCGCGATCTTGGTGGCCGAGCGTGCCGACCCGACCGCGCCCGGCTGGACGAGACCGTCCACCAGGGCCGCCACGGCCTTGCCGTATCCCTCCTCGATCGCCCCCTCGAAGTCCGGCGTATGAACCAGCAGCACGTCCGTGCCGGCGAGCTCCTCGGCCCGCTTCTGCTTGATCTGCTTGATGTCGCCCCAGAAATCTTCGCCGCGGGTCTCGACCAACGCGGTCGTGCAGACGCCGATCAGCTTCGGCTTGGTGCGGTTCTTCAGGTTGAGCAGCGCCTCTTCGAGGTGATCGGCACCGCCCAGAATCGTCGCCACCTCGTCCATGGCGGTGGTCTGGAGCGGGATCGTCTCCTTGAAGTGGCGCACGAACAGAACGAGGGCGAACGACGTGCAGCCCTGGCTGCCGTGGAACAGCGGCATCGCCTCGGCGACGCCGAGGAAGGCGAGCGCCGCGCCGAGCGGCTGCGACGACTTCAGCGGATTGACGCTGGCGGCCTTCTGGGTGGCGGTGACCACGGCCATCTCAGCACTCCCCCATGTCGTCGGCGTCGGTGTTCTTGAACTTCTTGCGATGCCGCGCGAGGTAGTCGGGATCGGAGTTCTCCACCCGGCTCTCGGCGAACTTCTTCCGGTGCCGGGCCGCGAAGCCGACGTCGGGCTCGGTGGCGGACGGGAGCTGATGAACCGTGGCGGTCGCAACGTTCTCGATCACCTCTCCCCTGTGGGGAGAGGTCGGCGCCGAAGGCGCCGGGTGAGGGGGGACACCCCTCTCCGACGTCGGCACCCCCTCACCCGCGCGCTGCGCGCGCGACCTCTCCCCGCTGGGGAGAGGTGAAGGAGCGTCCGTCGCAGGGAGCCTCACCACGGTCTCGATCAGGTTGCCGTCGGCGTCCCACGGCGGCGGGGTGCGGACCTGGGCCCAGAGCGGATTGTGGAGCGCGATGTCGATCTGCTTCACCAGCTCGACCATGCCGTCGTAGCCACCGTAGGGGTGGACGCGCTCCTGGTTGATGTCGAGCCAGGCGGTACGGGCCTTCAGCGCGATGAACTGGGTGCGGCCGCCCGACAGCATGATGTCGGCTTCGCCGTCGGCCAGCATCTTGTAGAGGTCGCGCGGCGCCATCGATTCGAACATGTGCGGGTCTTCCCGCATGAGGATCTTGATGCGCTCGCGATCCTCGGTCGTCGACTTCTTGACCGAGGTGCCGACGATGTCCATGCCGACTTCCATCAGCGCGGCGACTACCGACCACGACTTGACGCCGCCGGTGTTGAGCAGCACGCGCTTGCCGGCGAGCCGCGCCTTGTAGGGCTCGAGCCGCGCGAAGACGCGGGCCTCCTCCTCGGTCACCAACGCCTCGGTGCGCGCGATCAGGTCGGCCGGCGCGCCGCGCGCGACCAGGAGCTTCGCCATCTGGCGCAGCGACTCGGAAGTGTCGAGCACGCCGTAGAACGACCCCTCGAAATACGGGATGCCCCAGCGCTCCTGCATCTGGCGGGCGAGGCCGACCAGCGCGGTCGAGCACACCACCATGGTGGCGCGCGCCGTGTGGGCCGCGGCGATCTCGGCGTAGCGGGCGTCGCCCGGCACGCAGGCGCGGACTTTGATGCCGAGCTTGTCGAGCAGCGGCTTCACCTGCCAGAACTCGCCGGCGAGATTGAACTCGCCGAGGATCACGACGTCGGTCGGGCCGGCGTCGTCCGGCTCGACCGTGCCGATCACGTGGTCGAGCAGCGCCTGGCCGGCGATCTTGTTGCCGAGGTTCTTGGAGCCGACGAAGCCGGCACTCTGCACCGGAATGACGGGGATGCCATACTTGGCGGCGGCCGCCTTGCACACCGCGTCGATGTCGTCGCCGATCAGCGCCGTGACGCAGGTCGCGTAGACGAACACGGCGGCGGGCTCGAAGCGCTGCTTGATCTCGCGGATCGCCTTGTAGAGCTTCTTCTCGCCCGTGCCGGTGACGATGTCGAGCTCGGTCAGATCGGTGGTGAAGGAGCGGCGCCACAGGTCCGAGCCGGACGAGCCGGAGCCGCGATTGTCCCAGGAGTTGCCTTCGCAGGCGAGCGGACCGTGGATCAGGTGCGCCGCGTCGGTGACGGGCTGGAGGGCGATCTTCGCCCCGTCGAAGGCGCAGCCGCCGGCGGCGGCCCCGGGCGTCAGCGGCTTGGAGCAGCCCGCCTTGCGGTCCTTCTCGGATTTGGCCTGGTTCTTCCCGCAGGCCGGCTCCTCGAACAGCGCCTTGACCTTGTCCTTCAGCATCCGTCTCACCTCCCGGAGTGAGCCGCCGCGGCGATCGCCGCAGTGGTCTTCACCTCTCCCCTGTGGGGAGAGGTCGACATCTGCACCGAAGGCGCAGATGTCGGGTGAGGGGGAGCCGAGGTCACCAATTTGCTCCCGACCCCCCTCACCCCAGCCCTCTCCCCGATGGGGAGAGGGAGCAGACCTCGTCGCTGGACGAGGCCTCAGCGGGTCAGGTCGAACGAGATGTCGGTCTTGGCCGGGATCTCGCTGTCGCGATCGAGCTTGTCGAACACCTTGTCTAGGATGGTCCGCAGGAGCTGCAGGCCGCCCTGGTAGCCCATCAGCGGGAAGCGGTGATGGTGGTGGCGATCGAAGATCGGGAAGGTCAGGCGGATCAGCGGCGCGCCGGTGTCGCGCTCGAGATACTTGCCGTAGGAGCTGCCGATCACGAAGTCGACCGGCTCGGTCAGCATCAGCGAGCGGAGCGCCCACAGGTCCTTGCCGGCCCACACCTTGGCATCCTTGTCGAACGGCGAGGAGGCGAGCAGCGTGTTCATCTCCTCCTCCCACGCCTTGTTGCCGTTGGTGGCGAGGCAATGGGTCGGCTCGCCGCCCGTCTCCAGGACGAAGCGGGCCATCGCGTAGACGAAGTCCGGATCGCCGAAGATCGCGTACTTCTTGCCGTGCAGATAGGCCTGGCTGTCGGCCATGGCGTCGACCAGGCGGCCGCGCTCGAGCGTCAGGCTCTCGGGGATCTCCACCCCGGCGAGCTCGGAGATCTTCATCAGAAGCTCGTCGGTGCCGGCGACGCCGAGCGGATAGTGGAAGCTCGCCGTCTCCTGGCCCTTGTCGCCGACGTAATCGAGCGTCTTGCGGGTGCAGTAGGTCTGCAGCGAGACGGTCGCCTTGGCGTTCAAGGCGCCGGCCGTGTCGGCCAGCGTGGTGCCGCCCGAATACATGCGGAAGTGACCGTCGGAGGGCGTGTCGAACTGGTCAGAGGCGTCCGACAGGATCGTGTAGCTCACGCCCATCAGGTCGAGGACGCGCTTGAGCTCACGGTTGTTGCCGACGCAGAAGCCGTCGAAGCCCGGGATGATGTTGACCGAGGCGCCGGGGTTACGCTCCTTGCCCTCCCAGAAGTGCTCCAGGATGCCCTTCATCATGTTGTCGTAGCCGTCGACGTGGCTGCCGACGAAGGCGGGCGTGTGGGCGTGCGGGACGTCGAACTCCTGCGGCACCGAACCCTTGTTCTTGGCGTTGCCGATGAAGGACTTCAGGTCGTCGCCGATGACCTCGGCCATGCAGGTGGTCGAGACCGCGATCATCTTCGGGTCGTAGAGCGAGTAGGTGTTGGCGAGCCCGTCGATCATGTTGTTGAGGCCGCCGAACACCGCCGCATCCTCGGTCATCGACGAGGAGACGGCCGAGGCGGGCTCCTTGAAGTGACGCGACAGGTGCGACCGGTAGTAGGCGACGCAGCCCTGCGAGCCGTGCACGAACGACATCGTCTTCTCGAAGCCGGCGGCGGCGAACACGGCACCGAGCGGCTGGCAGGCCTTGGCCGGGTTGATCACCAGCGAGTCGCGGGCGAGGTTCTTCTCGCGGTAGTCCCAGGTCTTGGCGTATTCGCGCTGGGCGTCGATCGCCTCCTGCGCGGACGGACACTCGAAGACCTCGCGCTTGCGCTTGAACAGCTCCTGATACTCGGGCTCGTGGAAGAGCTTTGCGTGATCGAGGACTTTTTCGGCCGACTGCGGCATGGGTAGCTCCTGTCTTCTCTGCGCGGCCGCGCCATACGGCGACACGCGGCATAGAGCGCGTTCGGCGAAAGCTCTTCCCCGTTCACGGCGTCCGAACGCGCTCGGACACGAGGGGACGACGATCCGCGAGACCGGCTCGGGCGGGGTGTCCCGCGACGAGCGGCCAAGGCCGCCGTCGCGGGCTCCCCTTCACGCGAGTGCCGGGAACCCGCGCGAACCGTCTATTCGGCGGCTTGCAGGACGGGCGCCTCGCCCTTCTTCTTCCAGGGGGCGTCGAACAGGCCCCACACCGGATTGTTGATGGCGAGATCCATGTCGCGGGCGAAGATCGCGAAACCGTCGTAGCCGTGATACGGGCCCGAATAGTCCCACGAATGCATCTGCCGGAACGGGATGCCCATCTTCTGGACCGGGTACTTCTCCTTGATGCCGGAGCCGACCAGGTCCGGGCGGACCTTCTCGATGAACTTCTCGAGCTCGTAGCCGGTCACGTCGTCGTAGATCAGCGTGCCCTTGCGGACGTAGTGGCCGGTCCGCTGGTAGTCGTCGTTGTGGGCGAACTCGTAGCCGGTGCCGGCGATCTGCATGCCGAGGTCTTCGTAGGCCGTTACCACGTGGCGCGGACGCAGGCCGCCGACATAGAGCATCACGCTCTTGCCCTCGAGCCGCGGCCGGTACTTGGCGACGACGGCGTCGACGAGGGGCTGGTACTTGGCGATGACCGCTTCGGCCTTCTCCTCGATCTCCGGACCGAAGTGCTTGGCGATCTTGCGCAGCGAGTGAGCGATCTGGCTGGGGCCGAAGAAGTTGTACTCCATCCAGGCGATGCCGTACTTCTCTTCCATGTGCCGGCAGATGTAGTTCATCGACCGGTAGCAGTGGATGAGGTTGAGCTTCGCCTTAGGGGAGCGCTCGATCTCGGCGAGGGTCGCGTCGCCGGACCAGTTTCCGACCACCCGCAGGCCCATCTCCTCGAGCAGCATGCGCGAGGCCCAGGCGTCGCCGCCGATGTTGTAGTCGCCGATCACGTTGACGTCATAGGGGCCGGCCTCGAAGGTGGTCTCCTTCTTGTCGAGCACCCAGTCGCGGATCGTGTCGTTGGCGATGTGGTGGCCAAGCGACTGCGAGACGCCGCGGAAGCCTTCGCAGCGAACCGGCACGATGGTCTTGCCGATCTCCTTGCCCTTCTTCTTCGACACCGCCTCGATGTCGTCGCCGATCAGGCCGATCGGGCACTCGGACTGGATCGAGATCCCGTGGTTGAGCGGGAACATCTGCTCGATCTCGTCGATCACCTTGGCGAGCTTCTTGTCGCCGCCGAACACGATGTCACGCTCCTGGAAGTCGGAGGTGATCTGCATCGTGACGAAGCTGTCGATGCCGGTCGAGCCGATGTAGTAGTTGCGGCGCTGCGACCACGAGTACTGGCCGCAGCCGACCGGGCCGTGGCTGATGTGGACCATGTCCTTCACGGGGCCCCAGACCACGCCCTTGGAGCCGGCATAGGCGCAGCCCCGGATGGTCATCACGCCCGGGATGGACTTGATGTTCGACTTGACGTCGCACTCGGAGAGGAGCTGGCCTTCCTCGCCTTCCGCTCCGGTGGCGCCCTCCTCGGCTCCCTTGGCGACGCTGAGGTGCTTCTTGCGCCGCTTGGCGAACTTGTCCGGATAGGCGGACAGAACTTCCTCGATGACCTTCTCGTTGAAGGCGCCATCGTTCTCGTAATCGAGGCTCATGGCTCGTTCCTCGTTCGGATGTCGACGGCGGCGACCGGCGGTCGCCGCGCTGCTCGTGTCGGACGGGATCGGGTCAGACCGCGGCGGCCGCCTTGGCGGCTTCCTTGGCGGCGAGCTCGGCGAGCTGCTGCTCCTCGGTCTTCATGATGCCGAAGTCGAGCAGCATCTGCTCGAGCTCGTCCATGGACACCGGGGTCGGGATGGTGCCCTTGCCGCAATTTGCATGGATCTTCTCGGCCAGCGTCCGGTACTCCTTCGCCTGCTGCGAGTCGGGCGCGTACTGGATCACGGTCTGGCGGCGCAGCTCGGCGTGCTGGACGATGTTGTCGCGCGGCACGAAGTGGATGAGCTGGGTGTTGAGCTTCTTGGCGAGCGCCTCGGAGAGGTCGATCTCGCGGTCGGTCTGGCGCTCGTTGCAGATGAGCCCGCCGAGCCGGACGCCGCCCGAATGGGCGTACTTGAGAATGCCCTTGGAGATGTTGTTGGCGGCGTAGAGCGCCATCATCTCGCCGGACATGACGATGTAGATTTCCTGCGCCTTGTTCTCGCGGATCGGCATGGCGAAGCCGCCGCACACCACGTCGCCGAGCACGTCGTAGGAGACGTAGTCGACGTCGTCGTAGGCGCCGTTCTCCTCGAGGAAGTTGATCGACGTGATGACGCCGCGGCCGGCGCAGCCGACGCCCGGCTCCGGACCGCCGGACTCGACGCACTTGATGCCCTTGAAGCCGATCTTCAGGACATCGTCGAGCTCCAGGTCCTCGACCGAGCCGGCCTCGGCGGCGAGGCTGAGCACGGTGTCCTGCAGCTTGGTGTTGAGGATGAGGCGGGTCGAGTCGGCCTTGGGATCGCAGCCGACGATCAGGATCTTCTGGCCCATCTCCACGAGGGCCGCGAGGGTGTTCTGCGAGGTGGTGGACTTGCCGATGCCACCCTTGCCGTAGAAGGCGATCTGCCGAAGAGAGCTCATACCGGTTCCTTTCGTCTCGCGCCTTGCGTCGCTGGTGACATCGGCGCCCGTTCCGCACCCTTGATCAGCAACCCCCGTGCCAACCGCTCCGCGACGCGTCGCGACAACGAAGAAGCGCCTGTTTTGCAAGGGCTTGTCGCATCGTGTCGGCACCGCTGTCGGGCCCTGTCGGGCTGTTTGGAAACCGACAAAGGTGACAAGCCTGTCGGAGGTGGCGGGGAGACGACGGGAGACGTCGGGCCGGAGGTGAGCTACGGCAAGCGCCGCTCACCCCCCTCCCTGTCCCTCCCCCACAAGGGGGGAGGGAACGACGACGACAAACGCCGTCGTGATCACGAGGCGCTCGCGATGTGGGCCGCGCGCACCGACGGACATGACGAGGTGACGACAGTGCGACACCCTGTTCCCTCCCCCCTTGTGGGGGAGGGATAGGGAGGGGGGGTGAGCCCCGGGCACGAGCGATGTGGGGAGAG
>NZ_NHSK01000091.1 GCF_016653355.1 Rhodoplanes elegans
GGTCGGGGAGGGGGAAGCTCCACGCACGAGCGCGATAGGCCGCGTCGCCCACTCACCCCGCGGCCGGGTCGTCCGACGTCACCTGGACCTCGACCGTCATGCCGAGCTCGTCCTCGGCGCGGCCCAGGAAGGTGCCGGAGAGGGGGACGGCCTGCGATGGCATGCGGGCGACGGCGACCCGGACGAGGTCGCGGTTGCCGATGATGCCGTTGGTCGGGTCGAACTCCACCCAGCCGGCGCCCGGCAGGTAGACCTGGACCCAGGCATGGGTCGAGCCGCCGCCGAGATGGCGCGGCCCGTCGCGGGTCGGCACGTAGAGATAGCCCGACACGAAGCGCGCTGCGAAGCCGAGCGAGCGCACCGCCTCCATCATGAACAGGGCGAAGTCCCGGCAGGTGCCGCGGCCGAGCCGCAGCGTCGTCAGCGGGTCCTGGGTGCCCGATTCGGTGCGCCGGTTGTAGACGAAGCTCTCGCCGATCGCCGCCGTCAGGGTCATCAGCAGCCGGCCGGTCGGGGTGTCCTGGCCGGGACGCAGGAACCGCCGCGCCCAGCGCTCGAGCTCGCCGTCCGGGTCGGGGCACTGGCGGACCATGTAGGGGGCGAGGTCGGGCGTCTCCTCGGGGGCATAGGAGAACGGGTAGGTCTTGGCCCGCTCCTCGCTCTGGAAGTCGATCGGGTCGGGGAAGTGCTCGACGGCGATCCGGCTCTCGAAGACGAGCTCTTCGGCGTTCCGGTCGAAGCGCACCAGCGTCACGGCGTTGCCGAACGGGTCGTGCACCCAGCGCAATGCGCTCGGTCGCGGCGAGATCGTCATCGTCGCCTCGATCAGCCGCTGGTCGTAGGAGTCGCGCGGCCGGAACATCATCCGGTGCTCGCCGAAGCCGACCGGCCTGCGATACCGGTAGGTCGTGAGGTGGCGCACCTTCAGGACGGTCATGGCCTCGGCAGTCTCGTTCCGGTAGTCGGGTGCGGCGCTCGCGCGTCGGAGCGACGGTCGGCGCTGCGGTGCACCGTGCGTGCACAACTTAACGTCTTCCGCGGCGATTGCGACGCCTTGCTCGGACCCCGGCCGATACGATATAGACGCCGCAGTCCGGGCCGCCGACAACCTCGATGCGTGCCCCGAGCCGACGCATCCGCGCCGACCTTTCCGGAGCCTCCCACGGGGCCGTCTCCGGACAAGGCCGGCTGGTCGCGTTGAAACGGATCGTCTTTCCTCACGACGGATCGATCCGGCTCCCGCGGCCTCGACGCTGCGGCACCCGGGCTCAGCATGTCCCGACCGCTCGGTAGATCGGGCCGGCCCATGCGTCTCGACCCATCCCGCAGCGGGAGGGGAGGGACGGCGTGGCAGCCGAAGGCTACGGGGCCTTCGGCCCGAGCGGTCATACGGACGTTTCGCCAACACCAGCCCGCCGGCTGTCCCGTCAGGAGACTACATGGCTCAGACCGCTCACGCCACGAACGCCGCTCACGAAGACTTCGCGGCCATGCTCGAGGAATCCTTCACGCAGGGCAACCTGCACGAAGGCACCGTCATCAAGGGAACCGTCGTCGCGATCGAGAAGGATCTCGCGGTCATCGACGTCGGGCTGAAGACCGAGGGGCGCGTGGCGCTCCGCGAGTTCATGGGTCCCGGACGGCAGAACGAGGTCAAGGTCGGCGACACCGTCGAGGTCTACCTTGAGCGCGTCGAGAACGCGCTCGGCGAGGCCGTGCTGTCGCGCGACAAGGCACGCCGCGAGGAGAGCTGGGGCAAGCTCGAGCGCGCGTTCCAGAACAACGAGAAGGTCCAGGGCGTCATCTTCAACCAGGTCAAGGGCGGCTTCACGGTCGACCTCGACGGTGCCGTCGCCTTCCTGCCGCGCTCGCAGGTGGACATCCGCCCGATCCGCGACGTCACCCCGCTGATGAACGTGCCGCAGCAGTTCCAGATCCTGAAGATGGATCGGCGCCGCGGCAACATCGTGGTGTCGCGCCGCACCGTACTGGAAGAGACCCGCGCCGAGCAGCGTCAGGAGCTGGTCCAGAACCTCGAGGAAGGCCAGGTCATCGACGGCGTGGTCAAGAACATCACCGACTACGGTGCGTTCGTCGACCTCGGCGGCATCGACGGCCTGCTGCACGTGACCGACATCGCCTGGCGGCGTGTGAACCACCCGTCCGAGGTCTTGAACATCGGCCAGCAGGTCAAGGTCAAGATCATCAAGATCAACCACGAGACCCACCGCATCTCGCTCGGCATGAAGCAGCTTCAGGCCGATCCGTGGCAGGGCATCGAGGCCAAGTATCCGGTCCACACGCGGCTCAACGGCCGCGTCACGAACATCACCGACTACGGTGCGTTCGTCGAGCTGGAGCCGGGCATCGAGGGCCTGATCCACGTCTCCGAGATGTCGTGGACCAAGAAGAACGTCCATCCGGGCAAGATCGTCTCCACCTCCCAGGAGGTCGAGGTGCAGGTGCTCGAGGTCGATCCGGTCAAGCGGCGCATCTCGCTCGGCCTCAAGCAGACCATGCGGAACCCGTGGGAGGTCTTCGTCGAGAAGTACCCGCCCGGCTCGGTGGTCGAGGGCGAGGTCAAGAACAAGACCGAGTTCGGTCTGTTCCTGGGCCTCGACGGCGACGTCGACGGCATGGTCCACCTGTCCGACCTCGACTGGAAGCGTCCGGGCGAGCAGGTGATCGAGGAGTTCAAGAAGGGCGATCACGTGCGCGCCCAGGTCCTCGACGTCGATGTCGACAAGGAGCGCATCTCGCTCGGCATCAAGCAGCTCGAGGGCGACCCCTTCGCGGAAGCCGGCGACGTCCGCAAGGGCGCCGTGGTGACCTGCGAGGTGACCGAGGTGAAGGAAGGCGGCATCGACGTGAAGATCGTCGGCACCGACCTCGCCGCCTTCATCAAGCGCAACGAGCTCGCCCGCGACCGCTCCGAGCAGCGGCCCGACCGCTTCGCGGTCGGCCAGAAGGTCGATGCCCGCGTCACCCAGTTCGACCGCAAGTCGCACAAGGTGCAGGTGTCGATCAAGGCGCTCGAGGTGGCCGAGGAGAAGGAGGCGATCGCCCAGTACGGCTCGTCCGACTCGGGCGCGACGCTCGGCGACATTCTCGGCACCGCGCTCAAGCGCGCCAACGAGAAGAAGGACTGATCGGGCCGTTTCCGTCATTCCGGGGCGCGCCAGCGGCGCGAACCCGGAATCCAGCGGAACGTGCAGCGGTCTCGGCTGGGTTCCGGG
Source organism: Rhodoplanes elegans (assembly GCF_016653355.1). Lineage (GTDB taxonomy): Bacteria > Pseudomonadota > Alphaproteobacteria > Rhizobiales > Xanthobacteraceae > Rhodoplanes > Rhodoplanes elegans. The sequence goes on from NZ_NHSK01000091.1 coordinate 3,237, forward strand.
TCTCGGCGGCTGTCGCAGCCGAGCCCGGAACGACCAGCGAGGACAGATCAACGAATTGTTCAGGAACCGGCCGCGAAAGCGGCCGGTTTCGCGTTTTCGGGGGCGCCCTCGTGTCGCGGCCGCCTTCCGGGTGCCCGATTTGTGCATAATGGCGGAGACGGTGCCGGCCGCGCTGGGCGCGGGCCGGCCGGACCAGGGAATTCCCGATGTCGCTCGACACCGATGCTCTCGTCGACCGCCGCCGCATGCGGCGCAAGCTCACCTTCTGGCGCGTGCTGGCCGTGCTGGTCGCCGTCGTCGGCATCGTCGCCGTGACGGCGGCGCTGCGCGGCCGCGGCGAGCTCGGGCTCGGCGGGGTGGGGCCGGCCCAGATCGCCCGCATCGGCATCAAGGGCGTCATCCGCAACGACCAGGAGCGCGTCGAGGCGCTGGAGAAGCTGTCCAAGGCGAGCGCCGCCAAAGCCGTCATCGTCCACATCGACAGCCCCGGCGGGACGACGGCCGGCTCCGAGCAGCTCCATACCGCGCTGCGCCGGCTCGCCCAGAAGAAGCCGACCGTGATCGTCGTCGACGGCATGGCGGCGTCGGGCGGCTACATCGCCGCGATGGCGGGCGACCACATCGTCGCCCAGGGCAACTCGATCGTCGGCTCGATCGGCGTCCTGTTCCAGTATCCGAACGTCGCCGACCTGCTGAAGACCCTCGGGGTGCGCATGGAGGAGGTGAAGTCCTCGCCCCTCAAGGCGGCGCCGAACGGCTTCGAGCCGACGAGCCCCGAGGCGCGCGCCGCCATCGCAGCCCTGGTAGCCGACTCCTACGACTGGTTCCGCACCATGGTGAAGGAGCGGCGTGGCCTCGACGGCGAGCTGCTCGCCAAGGTGACGGACGGCCGAGTGTTCACCGGCCGCCAGGGTGTCGAGCTGAAGCTCGTCGACGCGATCGGCACCGAGGAGACGGCGGTCGCCTGGCTCGCCAAGGAGAAGGGGATCGACCCCAAGTTGCCGATCAAGGACTGGAAGCTCGACCCCAAGCTCGGTGACCTGTCCTTCCTGCATCTCGGCACCGCCGCGCTGGCCGAGGCGGTCGGCCTCGGGCCGCTCGCCCGCAGCCTGCTGGGGACCGGGACAATTCAATCTTTTGAACGCCTTAGTCTTGACGGTCTGCTGGCGCTTTGGCACCCTGCGGCGGCTGACTAGGGCGGCGGGGCGCGGGCCGGACGAGCCGGTTGTCGCTCGCCCGCATCACGGGAGGGGCATCGTCGGACGATACGGCGGTGCGGCGGTCTCCCGTGATTGCTCGCCCGGACTCGTCGACGATCGGCGGAAACGACAGATGATCAAATCGGAACTTGTCCAGCGCATCGCGGCGCAGAACCCGCACCTCTACCAGCGGGACGTCGAGAACATCGTGAACGCCATCCTCAACGAGATCACGGCGGCGCTCGCCCGCGGCGATCGCGTCGAGCTGCGCGGCTTCGGTGCCTTCTCGGTGAAGGAGCGGCCCGCCCGCACGGGCCGCAACCCGCGCACCGGCCAGCACGTCGAGGTCGACCAGAAATGCGTGCCGTTCTTCAAGACCGGCAAGGAGATGCGCGAGCGGCTGAACCGTCCGGAACCGCCGCAGTCCTGATCCGCCGCGGTTCCGTGCGCCGCGGCCTCGCGCCGCCGGCCGGCCGAAGCGGCCGACCGACGGGTCCGTAGAGAGGTCTCCGTCTCGGACGTGGTCTCCGTCCTGGAAGCCTCCGTCTCGGAGATCTCCGTCCAGACGTCCTCGTTTCGACGTCGAGCGAAAGTGATTTCGACATGATCCGCAAGATTATCGCCGTCATCGTCCTGCTGCCGCTGGCGATCGCCCTGGTCGCGCTGGCGCTGGTCAACCGCCACGCCGTGCCGATCTCGCTCGACGCCTTCAATCCGGGCGACCTGAAATACGCCGTGCAGGTGCCGCTGTTCGTGCTGGTGCTCGGCCTCGTCGCCCTCGGCGTCCTGGTCGGCGGCGTCGCCACCTGGCTCAACCAGGGCAAATGGCGCCGCGCCGCCCGCCGCGCCGAGTGGGAGCTCGGCTCCGCCCGCGCCGAGATCGCCGAGCTCAAGCAGCGCGTCGCCGACGCCGAGGACGAAGGCCGCCGCTGGCCGCCCCGCGCCCTCTCCCGCCCGGCGGCGTGAGGCGAGCCACGGCACGCGTCGGTCGATTTCGGTTGTCCGTTGGTGACGCGGTGCCCTGAAGGGGCGCCGCCCCGGACTGACATCGCCCTCCGAGGCTCCCTATATGCAAGGGAGCCGTTCGGCGACCGAAGAGGCAAGTCGTGAACGTTCATCATCCTGACAGGAACAGGCTGCTGGCGCATCTGCACGCCGTGGAGGCCGAGTTTCCGGTGCACTTCGTCGGGCTTCTGCCTCGCGGCGCCGCGCTTCACGTCGAGGCGGACGACGCCCTCGATCTGCTGGCTGAGAAACGGCCGGGGCTTTCGCTCACGAGCCTGACCGGCGCCGAAATCGCGCTGTCCCGGAGGCTCTCGCGGCCCGTCGGGATCGTCTTGACCAGCGAGCTCGAGGGACGTGAGAGAGCCGAGATCCTGGCCAGCGCACGACCTTTATGAGTCGGACGGTCCGCGAACGTCTGCAGGATGCCCGTGCTTTCGCGGATGCAGGCGAGACCCATGCTCTCGGCCTCGACAGGGCGGTCTTCGCTGACGTGGTCGAGGTCAAGCAAGCTGTTTATTTCTGCTTGATCGGCCTCAGCGAGGCCCTCAAGTTCGTACCGACCGCGGTGCTCGACGCCGAGCCGACGATCCCGTGGCCGTCGATCATCGGCATGCGGAATCGCCTCGTTCACACCTATTGGCGCATCGATGACGACATCGTCTACGATGTCGTAACGCTGGAATTGTCACCCCTGTCCAAGGCGCTCGGCCGGCTTTTGGCGGCTCATTCCGGCCCATGACCCTCGTGATCAAGATCTGCGGCCTGAAGACCTCCGAGGCGGTCGAGGCGGCGGCTGCGGCCGGGGCCGACATGGTGGGCCTGGTGGTGTTCCCGCCGTCGCCCCGGCATGTCGATCTCGCCCACGGCCGCAGCCTCGCGGCGCTGGCGACAGGGCGGCTGCAGGTCGTGGCGCTGACCGTCGACGCGGACGACGCCCTCTTGGACGACATCGTCGCGGCGCTCGATCCGGACTGGCTTCAGCTCCACGGCAAGGAGACGCCGGAGCGGGTGGCCGCCGTCAAGGCACGGTTCGGTCGGCCGGTGATGAAGGCGCTCGGCATCGCCGCGGCGGCCGATCTCGCCCGCGTCCCCGCCTATGCGGCGGTGGCGGACCGCATCCTGTTCGACGCCCGCCCGCCCAAGGACGCGACCCGGCCGGGCGGCCTCGGCCGGGCCTTCGACTGGGACCTCCTCGACGATCTCGATCCCGGGCTCGGCTACATGCTGTCCGGGGGTCTCGATCCCGCCAATGTCGCCGAGGCGCTGCGGATCACCCGGGCGCCGGCCGTCGACGTCTCGTCCGGGGTCGAGCGGGCGCCGGGCGACAAGGACCCGCAAAAGATCGCTGAATTCGTGCGCGCCGCACGGGCCGCGGCGGCCGCGGCACCTGCCGTCGCAAGGCCGCGGGCGTGACGCCTTTGCCTCTCCCCTGACGGGCGGCTTGGTGCTAGCAAGGGGCCGACCATGACGGCCGCGTGACCTCGCGCGGGCGCGGGGCGGTCTGCGCGGTCCGCGGACGCCTGCTCCCCACGGCGCACCGGCTCGCAACCGAGCTTCCGTCGGGCCCTGGCGCGTCAGGCCCCGCATCCGCAGGACCCGCATGACCATCGTCCAAAAACCCAACTCGTTCCGGACCGGGCCCGACGAGCGCGGCCATTTCGGCCTCTATGGCGGCCGCTTCGTCGCCGAGACGCTGATGCCGCTCGTGCTGGAGCTGGAGGCCGCCTACACGGCCGCCAAGGCCGACCCGGCCTTCAAGCGCACCATGGACGGCCACCTCGCGACCTATGTGGGACGGCCCTCGCCGCTCTATTTCGCCGAGCGGATGACCGCGCATCTCGGCGGCGCGAAGATCTACCTCAAGCGCGAGGACCTCAACCACACCGGCGCCCACAAGGTGAACAACGTGCTCGGCCAGATCATGCTGGCGGTGCGCATGGGCAAGAAGCGGATCATCGCCGAGACCGGCGCCGGCATGCACGGCGTCGCCACCGCCACCTTGTGTGCCAAGTTCGGGCTCGACTGCATCGTCTACATGGGCGCCGTCGACATCGACCGGCAGCAGCCCAACGTGCTGCGCATGAAGGCGCTCGGCGCCGAGGTGCGGCCGGTCACGTCGGGCTCCTCGACCCTCAAGGACGCCATGAACGAGGCGCTGCGCGACTGGGTCACCAATGTCGCCGACACGTTCTACTGCATCGGCACGGTCGCCGGCCCGCACCCCTATCCGATGATGGTGCGCGACTTCCAGTCGATCATCGGCATCGAGGCGAAGGCGCAGATGCAGGAGGCCGAGGGCCGCCTGCCGGACTCGCTCGTCGCCTGCATCGGCGGCGGCTCCAACGCCATGGGCCTGTTCCACCCGTTTCTCGACGACGAGACGGTGGAGATCTACGGCGTCGAGGCGGCCGGCCACGGCGTCATGACCGGCAAGCACGCGGCGTCGATCACGGGCGGCCGGCCGGGCGTCCTACACGGCAACCGCACCTATCTGCTGATGGACGCCGACGGGCAGATCGACGAGGCGCACTCGATCTCGGCCGGGCTCGACTATCCGGGCGTCGGCCCCGAGCATGCCTGGCTCGCCGACGTCGGCCGCGTGAACTACCTCGCGGCGACCGACGACGAGGCGCTCGACGCCTTCAAGCTGTGCTCGCGCCTGGAAGGCATCATCCCGGCGCTGGAGCCGGCGCACGCGCTCGCCAAGGCGATGGAGCTCGCGCCGAAGAAGCCGAAGGACCACCTGATGATCGTCAACCTCTCCGGCCGCGGCGACAAGGATCTGGACGCCGTCGCGCGGCATCTGGGGGGCAAGCTGTGACGAGCGTCGTCGCGCGTTCGGATTACCTCTCCCCAGTGGGGAGAGGTCGGTTCCGGCGCAGCCGGAACCGGGTGAGGGGGGACGAGCGTCACGAGGGACGTAGCGTGCGATCGATCATGTCGAGGACGCCATCGAGGTTCTCGTACACGTCCATGTTGGTCACCCGCACGATGTGGAAACCGAGCGCGCTGAATACTCGTGACCGTTCGGCGTCGCGCTCCATTTCTGCCGGCGTGCTGTGCGTCGCGCCATCGACCTCGATGATCAACATGCCGTCGAGCGTGACGAAGTCGACGACGAAGCCGTTGATCGGATGTTGGCGACGAAATTTCCACCCCGCCAGCCGGCGCCCACGCAGCGCGTGCCAGAGCTTCGCCTCGGCGCTCGTCTGCCGGGCGCGAAGATTTCGTGCAATCTTCCTGAAACGCTCCATCCCCCTCACCCGGTCGTCGTCGCTGCGCGCCGCCGACCGACCTCTCCCCACAGGGGAGAGGTATATCACGGGTCGTGGCGGGCGATGAGGATCAAGCAATGACCACCCGCATCGACACCCGTTTCGCGGCGCTGAGGCGCGAGGGCCGGGCCGGGCTCGTGACCTTCGTCACGGCCGGCGATCCCGATCCGAAGACGTCGCTCGCCATCCTGAAGGCGCTGCCGGCCGCCGGCGCCGACGTGATCGAGCTCGGCATGCCGTTCTCCGATCCGATGTCGGATGGCCCGACCATCCAGGCCTCGTCGCAGCGTGCCCTCGCGAAAGGGCAGACGCTCGCCAAGACGCTCGATCTGGTCCGCGCCTTCCGTCAGAGCGACGACGCCACCCCGATCGTGCTGATGGGCTACTTCAACCCGATCTACGTGCACGGCGTCGAGCGCTTCCTGACCGAAGCGAAGGCGGCCGGCGTCGACGGCCTGATCGTGGTCGATCTGCCGCCCGAGGAGGACGACGAGCTGTGCGTGCCGGCCGTGAAGGCCGGCATCAATTTCGTGCGTCTGCTCACGCCGACCACCGACGCGGCGCGCATGCCGGCCGTGCTCGCCAACACGTCGGGCTTTCTCTACTACGTCTCGATCACCGGCGTGACCGGTACGGCGAAGCCCGACTTCGCCGCGGTCGGCCGCGCCGTCGCCGCCATCAAGGCGAAGACGCCGCTGCCGGTCGCGGTCGGCTTCGGCGTACGCACCGCCGACGACGCCGCCGCGATCGCCCAAGGGGCCGACGCCGTGGTGGTCGGCTCGGCGCTGGTCGCCGCCATCAAATCGTCTCTCGACAGCAACGATGCCGCGACGGACGCGACCGTCGCGGCGGCCGCCGGGCTGGTGCGCGAGCTCGCCTTCGGCGTGCGCAGCGCGCAGCGTCCGGCCGCGGAGTAGGTGCCATGGACATCACGTCGATGAACTGGATCTCGAACGTCGTTCGTCCGAAGATCCGCAGCTTCCTCAATCGCCGCGAGGTGCCGGAGAATCTCTGGATCAAGTGTCCGGAGACCGGCCAGCTCGTCTTCTACAAGGACGTCGAGGCGAACCAGTTCGTCATTCCGGGCTCGAACTATCACATGCGCATGGGCGCGACCGCGCGCCTCAAGGCGATGTTCGACGGCGAGACCTGGTTCGACGTCGGCGTGCCGGCCGTGCCGGTCGATCCGCTGAAGTTCCGCGACGCGCGCCGCTACACCGACCGCCTCAAGGACGCCCGCGCCAAGACGGGTCTCGGCGACGCCGTCAAGCTCGGCTACGGCAAGCTGGAGGGCCAGCCCGTCGTCATCGGCGTGCAGGAGTTCGACTTCATGGGCGGCTCGCTCGGCATGGCGGCCGGCGAGGCGATCGTCGCCGGCATCGAGACCGCGATCGACAAGCTGACGCCGTTCGTCCTGTTCGTCTCGTCGGGCGGCGCCCGCATGCAGGAGGGCATCCTGTCGCTGATGCAGATGCCGCGCACCACGGTCGCGGTGCAGCGGCTGCGCGAGGTGAGGAAGCCCTACATCGTCGTGCTGACCAACCCGACCACGGGCGGCGTCACCGCGTCCTACGCGATGCTGGGCGACGTCCACATCGCCGAGCCGGGCGCGCTGATCGGCTTCGCCGGACCGCGCGTCATCGAGCAGACGATCCGCGAGCGGCTGCCGGACGGCTTCCAGAAGGCCGAGTATCTGAAGGCCCACGGCATGGTCGACATGGTCGTGCATCGCCACGAGATGCGCGCCACCATCGCGCGGATCTGCCGCCTGCTCACCAAGCAGCCGGCGCCCGAACCGCCGAACAACCTGCCGGCCGTCGCCGATCAGCAGGCCGCTTCGGCGCCCGAGCCGGCGGCGTGATCAGGTCGTCCGAGCAGATGCACGACGTCGTCATGGCCGGGCTCGTCCCGGCCATCCACGTTTTGGTGAAGGCGCGCGACGGGCTCCGCGTCACCTCTCCCCAGCGGAGGGCTGGGCAGAATTGCTCCGTCGTCCCGGGGCGGCGCGCAAGCGCCGAGCCCCGGACCCATAACCCCTGTCTTTCGTGGGCCAGCGACGCCGGGCGTATGGATCCCGGGCTCGCGAGCCTTCGGCTCGCGCCCCGGGATGACCGGCTGTGGAATGCGCCGCGGCCCGAGCCGGTCTCGGGATCGGCGGCCTCGTCATGACCCCGCCCGCTCCCATGGACGCGATTCTCGCGCGACTCCTCGCGCTCCATCCCCGACGCATCGATCTCACCCTCGATCGCATGTGGCGGCTGCTCGCCGCGCTCGATCATCCGGAGCGGCGGCTGCCGCCCGTGATCCATGTCGCCGGCACCAACGGCAAGGGCTCCACGGTCGCCTTCATGCGCGCCATGCTGGAGGCCGCCGGCAAGCGCGTGCACGTCTACACCTCGCCCAATCTGGTGCGCGTCAACGAGCGCTTCCGGCTCGGCCGCGACGGCGGCGGCGAGCTGGTCTCCGATCAGGAGCTCTCCGAGGTCCTCGCGTTTTGCGAGAGCCGCAATGGCGGCGCGCCCATCACGGTGTTCGAGATCGAGACGGCGGCTGCGTTCCTGCTGTTCGCCCGCCATCCGGCCGATGTGCTGCTGCTCGAGGTCGGGCTCGGCGGCCGGCTCGACGCCACCAACGTGATCGCCCATCCGCTCGCCAGCGTCGTCACGCCCGTGTCGATGGATCACATCGAATTCCTCGGCGACACGTTGGCGAAGATCGCGGTCGAGAAGGCCGGCATCTTCAAGCGCGGCGTGCCGGCCGTGATCGCCCGTCAGATCGACGTCGCCCGCGACGTGCTGGTCGAGCGCATCGATGCGGTGGGCGCCGTGCCGTTCGTCGCCGGGCAGGAGTGGATGGCCGCGGAGGAGCGCGGCCGGCTCGTCTATCAGGACGCCGACGGGCTTCTCGATCTGCCGGCGCCGCGCCTGTTCGGTCGTCATCAGTTCGACAATGCCGGCACGGCGATCGCGGCGCTGCGGGCGGCCGGCCTCGGCCTGCCGGTCGCCGCCTACGAGGACGGGCTCGTGAAGGCCGAATGGCCGGCCCGCATGCAGCGCCTCGCGGCCGGCACGCTGGTCGCGGCCGCGCCGGCCGGCAGCGAGGTCTGGCTCGACGGCGGCCACAACGCCGAGGGCGGCCGCGCCGTCGCGGCGGCGCTCGGCGATCTGGAAGAGCGCGTCTCGCGGCCGCTGGTGCTGATCGTCGGCATGCTGTCGACCAAGGACGTCGAAGGCTTCCTGCAGAACTTCCTCGGTCTCGCGCTGCGGCTGATCGCGGTGCCGATCCATCAGGACAAGGGCCGGCCGGCCGAGGAGATCGCCGCCACGGCGCGCGGCCTCGGCCTCGCCGCGGACGCCTGCGCGAGCCTCGACGAGGCGATCGCCCGGGTCGGCGCCCTCGATCTCGAGCCGCCGCCCCGCATCCTGATCACCGGCTCGCTCTATCTCGCCGGCGAGGTTCTCTCCGCCAACGGTACTCCGCCGCGCTGAGAACCGTCATGGACGCGTCTCGACGTCCGTCTCCCTCAACAGCTTGTCGCGCGTGAGGAGCTGCCGACCCGCGTCCTTGGCGTAAGCGTAATGGAAGCAGTCGAAGTTGCTGAGCGCACGCCTGCCGATGCCATGCTTCTCCGCGACAGCGACGGCATGCGCGAGGACGCGGCGCGGCGACGTCGTTTCGGTGAGAGCGATGCCGCGCGCGTCGAGCCATTCCATCACGGCCCCCTCCGCGTCGCGGTAGCGGCAGTTCAGCTGATCGGGACGGGCGAGGACCATGATGGCCTCCCAGGCGGCGAGCGCCGATGTCACTGGAGCCGTCGCGTCCGCCAGGGCCGCCTCGTAGGAGTCGGCGTCGTCGTCGCCTGCCATCATCGATACGATCGCGCAGGCGTCGACGAACACTCAACGCTCTCCGTCTCTCTCGTGATCGAGATCGTGGTAAGCCGCGGGCGGAACCGGCTTCCGATCCGCCACGAAAGCGAGGCCGCGCCGTTCGAGAATTCTCCGCGCGGTCTCACGCGGACTTTCCTTCCGGAGCCGCGCGGCGAGCGCCTCCTCCAAGGCCCCGACCACGGCTTCGGTCACGCTCGTGCGATCGATCTCGGCGATCTGTCTGGCGAGCGCGTCGGCGCGAGGGTCGCGAATGTTCAGGGTCACCGGCGTCCTTCCCGATCGGTACAGGAAGGATAGGGCGCCGACCGGGCGCCTGCAACCAGGCCGCGCGACGACGGTTCGCCTCAGCGATGATCGGCGCCCACCGCTTCGGTCACGCTGGCAAAGCCGTCGCGGCGCAGGAGCTTCGCGAGGTCGCGCTTGACCGTCACGGCGAAGCCGGGGCCGTGGAACACCAGCGCCGAGTAGAGCTGCACCAGCGAGGCGCCGGCGCGAATTTTGACGTAGGCGTCCTCGCCGCTCGCCACGCCGCCGCAGCCGACGATCGGCACGCGGCCTTCGGTCAGCCTGTACATGGCGCGCAGGCAGTCGGTCGCGAGTCCCATCAGCGGGCGGCCCGAGAGCCCGCCCTCGGCGTCGCGCCAGCGGCTCTTCAGGGTCGGCGGCCGCGTCACCGTGGTGTTGCCGACGATCAGCCCGTCGAGCCCGGTGTCGAGCGTCACCTCGGCGATGTCGCGCAACTGGTCCTCGTCGAGATCGGGACCGACTTTTATGAGGATCGGCGGCCGCTTCGGCGCTCCCTCGGCGCCACTCGGCGCGGCGCGGTCGCGCGCCGCGAGCACGCGGCCGATCAGCGCCTCGATCGGGGCGCGCGCCTGCAGGCCGCGCAGGCCGGGCGTGTTGGGCGACGAGACGTTGACGACGACGTAGTCGACCAGCGGCGCCACCGCGGCGAGGCAGGTCTCGTAGTCGGCGGCGGCGTCCTCGGTCGTGCGGTTCTTGCCGATATTGGCGCCGACGACGCCGCGATGCGGCGTGCCGGCGCGGCGCGCCTTCAGCCGGGCGACGAACGGCGCCAGCCCCTCGCTGTTGAAGCCGAAGCGGTTGATCACCGCCTGGTCCTCGTCGAGCCGGAACAGCCGCTGGCCGGTGTTGCCGGGCTGCGGCTGCGGCGTCACGGTGCCGGCCTCGACGAAGCCGAAGCCGAAGCCGAGCATCGCGTCGATCACCTCGGCGTGCTTGTCGAAGCCGGCGCCCAGGCCGATCGGATTGTCGAAGTCGAGCCCGAACACGCGGGTCGCGAGGATCGGATCGTCGGCCGACGCGGTGGCGGGCAGGAGCCCGCGCTGGAGCGTGACGACGGCGAGCCGGTGGGCCTGCTCGGGATCGAGCAGCTTCAGGGCCGGGCGAGCGAGGCGATAGAGGAAATCGTGCATCTTCGGTCGGGCGATTGCGACGGGTCGCCTCGCCACGGCCCCCGACGGCCGGCGCCGCGGTGCAGGCGTGCAGTTATCGCGACCGGACCCCGACGATGCAAGCGCGATGCCGAGCCGGGCGGGCCTGCGGGAGGCGTTCTCCACGGTGTTCGACGGCGCCGCGTCGGAAACGGTCTCTTGTCCCGGGCGCGGCGCATCGCGCCGTGACCCGGGACCCAGGGCGTCCGGACGAGGCGCTTGGTCCGTGGGTCGCCGCGTGATTGCCGTTTGGCCCCTGGGCCCCGGCTCGGCGGCGCATCAGGCCTGCGGCCTGTTGCGCCTTGTCCGGGGCACGAGGCGCCGGGGAGAAGGGAAGGAAGCGCCTCAGCCGGTCTGGCCGGCGCGCAGGGGAACCACGTCGCGGGGGCCGAGATGCTCGGACAGCTTGATGCGGTCGTACTCGGCCCAGACGTGGCTGAGCCAGTAGCGCACATAGCCGCGCAGCACGAAGGAGTAGTTGGCCGTCTCGGCCTTGGCGGTCTTGTTGGCCACGAAGGTGAGGAACGGCACCGAGGCGAGCTCGACTTGCTCGGCCGCCATCTCGTTGAGCTTCGGGATGGTGATCTCGGAGACGCCCTGCAGCCGCTTGAAGTAGTTGTCGTAGGTCGACTGGTCCCACTCGAAGAACGACGTGTTGTTGATGAAGTTCTTCACCAGGTGGTACTTGGTCCCGCTGACATGCTCGGCCGTCTCGGCGATCTCCTCGAGCGAGGAGATCGACGGCCCCAGGATGTGGAACAGCGTCAGGCTGATCTGTCCCTTTCGCGCGGCGTCCGTGAAGCCGATGTCGCGCAGCGCCCGGAGCGTCGGGGTGAGCAGGCCGGCCCGTACGTCGATCACGGTCACCTGCGCGTCCGACAGCGAGTCGAAGATGCGCATCTGGTCCTGGACCGTCGTGATGTCGACGATCTCGGTGATGTCGGGATGGAAGCGCTTCAGCGTCCCCTTGGGGGACTCGGTGTCGAAGGCACGGGTCGGCAGCTTGCGGGCCAAGAGATAGTCGAGCAGCGTGCGGGCGACCGTCGTCTTGCCCACGCCGCCCTTGTCCGCACCCACCAGCACGACGGCCGGGCTCGCCATGACGATCCTTCCAGGATAGAGCGAATCACTGCCCGCAGGTTACGCCAGCCCGGTCGCGCGCGCATGTCGGAAGGTCCGGACCCCGCGCCGTCATCCACGGAACGGCGGCCCGGGTCAGCGGCGCGGCCCCCACGGCCCTGGGATCGGGAACGGATTTTGTGCGCCGCCCGGCCCCGGCAAAGGCCCGGGCAGGGCGCCGGGCAGCGGCGGTGGTGGTGCCGAGGTGCCGCCGGGGCCCGTCGTCGCAGGACCGTCGGGGGTGTCTCCCCAGGGACCGTGCCGCGCGTCGCCGGGCTGGGTGCCGTCGGCCGCGCCGGTCTCGTCCGGCGAGGACTCCTCGCCGGGGGCGGGCAGGGCGATCGGGCCGGGGTCCTGGCCGCCGGCGAACTTCACCAGCGCCGCGACGCGGGCGTCGACGGGCGGATGGGTGGCGAACAGGTCGGCAAAGCCCTGACGCGGGTTGTCGACGCACAGCTCCATCACGGCCGAGGTGGCGCCTTCCAGCTCGCCGCGCCCTTCGATCTTGCGCAGCGCCGAGATCATCGCGTCGGGATTCTTGGTCAGCTCGACGGCGCCGGCGTCGGCCAGATACTCGCGCGAGCGCGACAGCGCGAAGCGGATCAGCGACGACAGGAACCAGGCCAGCGCCACCAGCACGACCGCGATCAGGATCGCGGCGGCACCGCCGCCCTTGCCGCGGTCGCCGTCCGAGCTCGATCGCGAGCCGCCGCTCCAGCGCATCCGCAGGCCGACCCGGAACACCAGCTCGGCGACGAACGAGATCACGCCGGCGATGATCACGGCGATCACCATCAGGCGGACGTCGCCGTTGCGGATGTGGGTCAGCTCGTGGCCCAGCACGGCCTCGATCTCGGCGTCGTCGAGCGTGTTCAGGAGCCCGGTCGTCACCGAGACGGCGTACTGCTTCTCGTTCAGCCCGGTGGCGAAGGCGTTGAGCGCGTCGCTCTCGACGATCTTCAGCTTCGGCATCGGGATGCCGCGCGAGATGCACAGGTTCTCGAGCAGATTGTAGAGCCGCGGCTCGTCCTTGCGGGTGACGTCGTGGCCGCCCGTCACGGCGTCGATCATGGCCTGGTGGAAGCGCCAGGCGATGGCGATCCAGATCGCCGTGCCGATCGTCGCGAACGGGACGGCGACGATGAAGTCCGCCCAGGCCTTGTTCAGCAGCCAGGACAGCGAGGCGTCGGTGGTCAGCGCCTCGCCGGCGAGCGCGCCGGCATAGACCAGCACGTAGACGAGCGCGAAGAGGCCGACCAGCAGCACGATCGAGCGCCGCCGGTTGGATGCGATGTGGGTGTAGAGCCCGTAGGCCATGGCGCTCGACCTGCTCGTCATTCCGGAAGCCGACCGAAGGTCGGCTGTCCGGAATCCATAATCCCTGTCCGTGAGTATGGATTCCGGGCTCGCGGGCCTTCAGCCCGCGCCCCGGAATGACAGGCTCAGAACTTCACGGACGGCGCCTGCTCGAGCGTCTTTCGCTCCTCGCCGACGTCGAAGAACGTCTTCGGGTGGAAGCCGAAGTTGCCGGCGAACAGCGCCGCCGGGAACTGCTGGATGCCGGTGTTGTACTCGCTGACCGCGTTGTTGAAGAAGCGCCGCGCCGCCGCGAGCTTGTTCTCGATGTCGGAGAGCTCGGTCTGGAGCTGCTGGAAGTTCTGGTTGGCCTTGAGGTCGGGATAGGCCTCGGACAGTGCGAAGAGCTGGCGCAGCGCGCCGGAGAGCTGGTTCTCGGCGGCGACCTGCTGGTCGGGTCCCTGGCCCTGCACCGAGATGGCGCGGTTGCGGGCGGCGACCACGGCCTCGAGGGTGCCGCGCTCGTGCGTGGCATAGCCCTTCACGGTCTCGACCAGGTTCGGGATGAGGTCGTGGCGCTGCTTGAGCTGGACGTCGATGTCGGCGAAGGACTGGTCGACGCGCTGACGCATCGCGACCAGGCCGTTGTAGATCGTGATCACCCAGAGGATCAGGACGACGATCACTCCGAGGACGATCCAGGCGGTGGTGGACATGGAGGGGCTCCGGAAGGGGTGCGAGCCGGGTTTTCGGAAACGACCGAGTATAGCCGAAGGCGGGCCGGGACGCGCGGCATCGCGCGCTCCCCGCCGCGCCACCCCTTGGTCGCACGGTAAGCCCGTCCGGTTCGACGCCGGTGCGGGATACGCGGCCTCAAACGACAAGAGAGCCCCGAAGGGCTCTCTGAACGAAAAGAGAGCCCCGAAGGGCTCTCTCGCGCGATCGACGACGTGATCGAGAGCGGCCGAAGCCGGCTCACCAGCCCCAGGGATAGGCCGCCCGCCAGTACGGCGCGACCGGATAGCCGCACACGTTCACGCGGCGCCAGCCCCACGGGGTGAAGCGCCAGCGCCAGCACGAGCCGTAATAGCCGGCCCCGTAGAAGCCGGCGCCGACCACCACGGGCGCGACCCACGGACGCCGCCAGCCCCAATAGGGCCGCGGACCCCAGTAGGGACGACGCCAGCCGTAGCCCGCATACACGGGCCGGAAGGCGGGTCGGTAGACCCCGACCGGACGGTAGAAGCCGCCCCGATAGATGCGCGGTCCGGCATAGAAGCGCGGGCCGCCGCCGACGAACCGGGGGCCGCCGACGAACCGGGGGCCACCATAGAACCGCGCGCCGCCGCCATAGAAGCGAGGGCCACCGCCGTAGAACCGAGGGCCACCGCCTATGCCGCGGATTCCGCCACCGTGGAATCCGCCGCCCCGGAAGCCGCCGCCGTGAAAGCCGCGCTGGGCGTCGGCCGTGCTGACACCCACGAACAGGAACATCGTCGCGACGGCCAGAACGGCCATCACGCCGCCTTGCAACCCCTTTGTCCAGAAACGCATGGTCCTTGGCTCTCCGAAGGGTTCTCGTACCTCGCCCGCTTGGTCCCGCGACACTGTCGCAGGCCTACGTGAACCGCCACTGAACAGTGCGGTTCTCACGTGCCGCTCATCGGATCGTGAAAGGACGGCGGATGTTTGGAGAGGAGGGGATGCGAGGCGGCGTGCGACGAGACGATCGCGCGAGTAGCATCGGTCGTGCTTCGCACCGGTGCGGGATGTCAGAAGCCGTCATCCCGGGGCGCGAACCGAAGGTTCGCGAGCCCGGGATCCATACGCCCGGTGTCGGTGGCTCACGACAGACAGGGGGTATGGGTCCCGGGCTCGGCCTGCGGCCGCCCCGGGACGACCGGATGGTGCAGCGCCCGCGCGGGGAGGCGGCCTGCAGCGTCGGGTCGCTTACGCCACCGCCTGGTCGATGATCCGGTTGGCGGCCTCGAGGTCGACCGAGACGAGCTGGGAGACGCCGCGCTCCGCCATGGTCACGCCGAACAGGCGGTTCATCCGCGCCATGGTGATCGGGTTGTGCGTGATCACGACGAAGCGGGTGTCGGTCGACTTCTTCATCTCGTCGAGCAGGTCGCAGAAGCGATCGACGTTGTGATCGTCGAGCGGCGCGTCGACCTCGTCCAGCACGCAGATCGGCGCCGGGTTGGTGAGGAAGACGGCGAAGATCAGCGCCATCGCGGTGAGCGCCTGCTCGCCGCCCGAGAGCAGCGACAGCGTCGCCGGCTTCTTGCCGGGCGGCTTCGCCAGGATGTCGAGGCCGGCCTCCAGCGGATCGTCGCTCTCGGTGAGCTGCAGCTCCGCCGTGCCGCCGCCGAACAGGCTGGTGAACAGCCGCTTGAAGTGCTCGTTGACGATCTGGAACGAGGCGACCAGGCGGTCGCGCGCCTCCTTGTTGAGGCTCTGGATGCCCTGGCGCAGCCGCTTGATGGCGGCGACCAGGTCCTCGCGCTCGGTGGTCAGCGTCGTGTGCTGCTGCTCGATCTCGTTGAGCTCCTCGTCGGCGCGCAGGTTCACGGCGCCGAGGCGCTCGCGCTCGCGGCGCAGCCGGTCGAGCTTCTCCTCGACCTGCGTGAGGTCGGGCAGCGCCGCCTCGGGCGCCAGCTCGGCGATCGCGAGCAGCGCGGTCGGCTCGACCTCCAGCACGTCGTGGATCTCGCGGGCGACGTCGGCGAGCCGGCGCTTGGCCGCCTCGAAGCGCTCTTCGGCGCGCACCGCCTGCTCGCGCGCCATCGCCATGGCGTCGCGCGCCACGTTGGCGGCCTTGTCGGCGTTGCGCTGGGCGCTCTCGGCGGCGGCGAGCGCGTCGGCCGCCTCGCGGCGGGCCGCCTCGGCCGCCTCGACCTCGCCGATCAGCGAGCGGCGCTTGAGGGCGAACTGGGCCGGCGCGTCGGACAGCTCCTCGCGCTCCGCCTCGGTCTCGGCGAGCCGCTGCTCGAGCGTCTCGATCTGGCCGCCGGCGTTCAGCTTGCGGTTCCGCCACGCCTCGATGTCGCCCGTCACGGTGGTGAGCCGGCGCGTCGTCAGGTCGATCTCGCGGGCGAGCGCCTGGGCGGCGGCGCGCGCCTCGGCCTGGGCGGCGCGCTCCATGCCGGCGCGGGCCCGCACCTCGGCGAGATCCGCCTCCAGCCGGTCGGTCGGCTCCAGCGATTCGAGCGCCGCGGCGGCCTCCTCGGCGGCGGCGCGGGCCTCGTCGCGGGTGCCGGCGAGGCGGGT
>NZ_NHSK01000092.1 GCF_016653355.1 Rhodoplanes elegans
CCAGGAACACGGCCCGGGCCGTGTTCCTGGAAGTGCATCGCCGCGGCGGCGACGGCATCGCGGGCGGCCGCTCGCTGGTCTGCGTGCTGCCGCACGGCGCCCCGACCGACGCCAGCTACGAGGTGGGCGATCTCGATCTGCGCCTGCGGCTCGACCGGCCGGTGCGCTTCCAGGTCTACACCTCGACGCGCGAGGAGGACCGCGAGGTCGGCGACGTCGTCACGCCGACCGAGGACTTCGAGACGCTGCCGCCGCTGGAGACGGTCGCCACCGTGAAGCGCGCGAACGCGGCCGACGCGGGCGCGACCGTGCCGGTGGCGCTCAAGGCGCGGCTCAACGAGCTGGGGCTCCTGCAGGTCGCCTGCCGCAGCCTCGACCCGCGCATCCGCGAGACCTGGCCGCTGGAGTTCAATCTTCGTCCGGCCCCCGGCGCAGCCGGTCCGGCACCGCCCGCCGCCGCGAGCAGCGCCTCCGCGGCGGACGACCCCCCTGCCCTCGGCGTCGCGCCGGAGAAGCTCGCCGAGGCGAAGTGTGCCATCGGCACGCTGGCCCAGCCGGCCGGCAAGAAGCAGAAGGTGTCCGCCCAGCGCATTCTCGACGCCTTGGAAAAGGCGCTCGGCCGCCCGAAGGGCGAGTGGAGCGGCGTGCTGCTGCGCGAGCTGTGGGCGACGCTGGAGCAGCACGAGGCCGCCCGCGCCCTCTCGGCCGATCACGAGGAGGCCTGGCTGATCCTCGCCGGCTTCCTGCTGCGCCCCGGCTTCGGCGTCACCATGGATGCGAGCCGCATCGATCGCCTGTGGCAGATCGTGCGCGGCGGCCTGCGCTTCGCCGGCAAGCGCAGCAAGCTGCAGGAGTACATCCTGTGGCGCCGGCTCGCCGGTGGGCTCGACCGCGCCCGGCAGGAGGCGCTGCTCGACGCCGAGCAGAACCGGCTGCTCGAGCCGAAGTCGGCACCGCCCGAGCTGATCCGCATGGCCGGTGCCTTCGAGCGGCTCGGCCAGGAGCAGAAGGCGGCGCTCGTCGAGGCGATGCTGACGACCGTGGTCGAGCTGGCCGCCGAGCAGAAGGATTGCGCCGCGTGGCTCGCGGCGCTCGGCCTGCTGCTCAACCGCACGCCGTTCCATGCCGGGCCCGAGACCGTGGTGCCGCCCGATCTGGTCGAGGCGACCTGGGACGCGCTGCGCCGGCTCGACTGGGCGAGCCCGAAATTCGAGGAGGCGCAGACCCTGTTCCTGCGCGCCGCCCGCGCCGTCGACGACCCGCGCCTGAACCCGCCGCGATCGTTGCGCGAAAGCATCGCCGGCAAGCTGGAGAAGAGCGGCGTGCCGGCGGCCCGCACGATGCGCCTGCGCGAGGTCGTGCCGGTCCAGCAGGCCGACCGCGCCAGCCTCTACGGCGAGGCCCTGCCGCCCGGCCTGATCCTCGGCGACGGCGGGTGATCACAGCCTCTCGGTGGTCGTCGTCCGCGCAGGCGGACGGCCCAGTATCCACCGGCGTTCGTTGTTTCAGTCGAAAGGCCGCGGCGTACTGGGTGCTCCGCCTTCGGAGCACGACCGAGGAGAGGCTTTGAACCTTGACTTGGCGACCCCTGCGTCGAGCCCGGCGCTGACATCGGAGCGGACAACGGGTCGGCAGGACAAGAGCGGCCCGATCCTGATAAACAGCGCACATCGCTCGCCGTCCGGGCGCAGCCAATCAGAACATTGGGGAGGAAGACGATGAACCAGGTTGGAGCCGCCCTGCCCTCCGGCGTGCCGGTCGCCGTGATCGGGGCCGGGACGATGGGGAGCGGCATCGCGCTCGTCGCCGCGCGGGCGGGGCATCCGGTGCTGCTGCACGACGCCGCGCCCGGTGCGATCCAGCGCGGCCTCGACGGGCTGCGCCGCGACCTCGACCGCCTGGTCGAGAAGGGCAAGCTGTCGGCACAGGCGCGCGACGCGCAGCTGGGCCGCATCGCGCCGCTGCCGAACATCGACGACATCGGCCCGGCCGGCTTCGTCATCGAGGCGATCGTCGAAGACTTCGGCGTGAAGCGTGATCTGTTCCGCCGCATCGAGGCCGCCGTCGCGCCCGATGCGATCCTCTCCACCAACACCTCGTCGCTGTCGGTGACGGCGCTCGCCGCCGTGCTGGAGCGGCCGGAGCGCTTCCTCGGCGTCCACTTCTTCAACCCGGCGCCGATCCTGCCGCTGGTCGAGATCGTCAGCGGCCATGTCACGACGCCGGCCGTCGCGGCGACGGCCTTCGCGACCTGCCTCGCCTGGGGCAAGACGCCGGTGCATTGCCGCTCGACCCCGGGCTTCATCGTCAACCGCGTCGCCCGCCCGTTCTACGGCGAGACGCTGCGGCTGATCGCCGAGGGCGCCGCGTCGCCTGCGACCCTCGACGCCATCCTGCGCGAGACCGGCGGCTTCCGCATGGGCCCGTGCGAGCTGATGGATCTGATCGGCCACGACGTGAACTACGCCGTCACCCGCACCGTGTGGGAGCTGCTGTTCCAGGATCCGCGCTACAAGCCGTCGCTGGTGCAGAAGGAGCTGGTCGACTCGCGACAGCTCGGTCGCAAGAGCGGCCGCGGCTTCTACGACTACGCCAAGGGTGCGGCGCCGCCCGTCGTGGACGACGCGCCCGCCGGGCCGCGGCCGAGCCGCGTGGTCATCGAAGGCGATCTCGGTCCGGCGGCGGCGCTCGCCGGTCTGGCGCAGGCGGCCGGCCTCACCGTCGAGACGCGCGACGGCGACGGCGTGATCAGGATCGACGGCGTCGCGCTCGCGCTCACCGACGGACGCAGCGCCACCGAACGCTTCGCCTCGGAAGGCGGGCCCGAGAGTCTGTTCGACCTCGCCCTGGATTACGGCGCGGCGACGCGCATCGCCATCGCCGCGGCCGATCAGGCGCCGGCGGGTGCGTGCGCCGCGGCGGCCGGCTTCTTCCAGGCACTCGGAAAGCGCGTGTCGGTGCTCGACGACGCGCCCGGCCTCGTCGTGATGCGCACCGTCGCCATGCTGATCAACGAGGCGGCCGATGCCGCGCACCAGCAGGTCGCCAGCGCCGCCGACATCGATCTGTCGATGCTCAAGGGCGTCGCCTATCCGCGCGGGCCGCTCGCCTGGTGCGACGCGCTCGGCGCCGCCCGAGTCGCCGCCGTGATCGACGCGCTCGCGCACGCCTATGGCGAGGACCGCTACCGCACGGCGCCGCTGCTGCGCCGCCATGCCCTCACCGGGCGCCGATTTCACGCGACGTGATGGCGCTGCTTACAGTCAGCTCGGAGGCACATACCAACGGCCCCAAAACCTCGACCCGTCATCCTGAGGTGCTCGCCGTAGGCGAGCCTCGAAGGATGCGGCCCGGGCGCCCTGGACATTCCGGGGCGGCGCGCTGCGTCGAACCCGGAATCCAGCCAAGGATATGGAGCTCGCCGCTGAATTCCGGGTTCGCGCGCTGTCGCGCGCATCCCGGAATGCCCGGGGACGCCATCACGGCGTCGTCGGATCCTTCACGGCCTCGAACCGGTCGAACTCGACATTGACCAGCGCACCGTTCACCCGCTCGGTCTTGCGGATGTAGACGGTCTGGACGATGTCGCGCGTCGCGGCGTCGATGGTGATCGGGCCGCGCGGGCTCTCGAAGGAAAGCCCCGACAACGCGGTCATCACCGCCTCGCCGTCGAGGCTGCCGCCGGTCTTTTCCAGCGCCAGCGCGAGCGCCTGCATGCCGTCGTACGCAGCGACAGAAAAATAGCTCGGGCGCATCGCCGGTCCGGCGATGCGCCCGATGCCGTCGACGAAGGCGCGGTTCTTCGCCGACTCGTGTGCGAACGAATAGTGGTGCGACGTGATCAGACCGAGCGCGACGTCGCCGGTCGCCTCGAGATAGCTGTCGTCGGTCGCCTCGCCGGTCGCTATCAGTCTTATGCCCGCCTCCTCCAACCCGCGCTCCTTCGCGGCCTTGAGAAACGCGCGGGGCATCGGGCCGGACGGGAAGAAGAAGAACACGGCCTCCGGCTTCTCGTCCTTGATGCGCTGGACGTAGGCCGAGAAGTCCGGATTGGCGAGCGGGACACGCAGCCGGCCGACCACGCGGCCGCCCGCCGCCGTGAACGCCTTGTCGAAGGCGCTCTCCGCGTCGTGGCCGGGGCCATAGTCGGCGACCACCGTGAAGGCGCGGGCGATGCCGTTCTTCGCCGCCCACCGCCCCATGGGGTCGGACACCTGCCGGACCGTGAAGGACACGCGGGCGACGAAGGGTGACTGGGTGGTGATGCCGGACGACGCCGCGTTCATCACGATCGCCGGGACGCGGGCCTCGCGCGCGACGGCGCCGACCGCGAAGGCGTTCGGGCTGAAGTCGAGCCCGGCGAGCACGTGCACCTTGTCTCTCACCACAAGCTCCTGGGCGAGCCGCTTGGCGAGCTCGGGCTGGGCGCCCGGCGCATCCCTTCGGATGATCTCGACCGACCGCCCGGCGAGCCGGCCACCGTTCTCCGACAACCACAGCGCCATGCCGGCATCGAACTGCCGGCCGTAATCCGCATAGGCACCGGAATAGGACGCGATCACGCCGATGCGGATCGGAGGATCGGCGGCACCGGCACGCGTCGCGACGGCCGCGAGCGCCGCGAGCACGACGACGGCGGCAGTCGCGATGATGAGGGCGGCCGGCCGACGGCGGGCGGACGGACTGGACATCGTCAAGGTCGAGGCTCCCGTGTGAAGCTCTGCACCCGCGGGGGTGGCGGTGTGTCGTTCGGTGCTCCCGCCGGACGAGCGCCGGCGTCGAGGATCCGCGGCCGCGGACCGAATCCGCGAGCCGCACCGTAGCGTATCCCCGTCGCCGCGGCCGCAGCCGCGGCATCTCGGTACCCTTTCCGATCACGCGGGAGCGCGGACGCCCCGCCGACGCTGTGTGCTTCACGTCCCCGTGACGGACCGGAAAAGCGCCGCGCGTCCGACGTCGCGGCGCGGTCGTGTCATGCCGCTGTCGCGTCACTGTCACGCATCGTGAAGTACGTATTAACCGGGCCGCGGACAGGCGCGGACCCGGGCCGGTCGGCCCGCCGAAACGATCCGTCGCAGCCGCTCATGGGCGCTGCGGGGAGAAGTTTGCTGTGCCGTCGTCTGATGTGCCGTCTCGGTGCGAGGAGGGGTCCGTGCGTGGCCTGTCGACCCCGCGAGGACGTCCGGTCCCGCCCGAAACACCCACCGAGCACACCCACCGAGCACATCCGCCGAGCTGCTCGAATCCCATGTCGAAGCAAAGGACATCGTCGTGATCCATCGTTCGTTTCGCGCGCCGCTTCTCGCCGCCGCCCTGGTGGCGGTCGGCCTCGCGGTCCCCGGTCCGCAGGGCGTCGCGACCGCGCAGGAGATGCGCTTGATCGGCTCGGGGGCAAGCTTCCCGTTCCCGATCTACTCGGCCTGGTTCAAGCAGTTCAGCAAGGACAACAAGGTCATCGTCGACTACCAGGCAAAGGGCTCGGGCGCCGGCATCCAGGACTTCGTCAACAAGACGGTGGACTTCGCCGCCAGCGACGCGGCCATGACCGACGCCGAGATGGCCAAAGTCGACGGTGGCGTGGTGCTGATCCCGATCACGGCCGGCGAGATCGTGCTGGCCTACAATCTGCCCGGCAATCCGATCGGCCTGAAGCTGCCGCGCGACGTCTACCCGCAGATCTTCTCCGGCAAGATCACCAAGTGGAACGACCCCAAGCTGGTCGCCGCCAATCCCGACCTGAAGCTGCCCGACCTGCCGATCACGGTGGTGCGGCGCTCGGACTCGAGCGGCACGACCTTCGTGTTCACCAAGCACCTCGCGACCATCGACGCCGACTTCGCCAAGGCGATCGGCAGCGGCACCACGGTCGAGTGGCCGAAGAGCGACAAGATCGTCGGCGCGCCGAAGAACGACGGCGTCACCGCCACGGTGAAGCAGACGCCCGGCGCGATCGGCTACATCGAGTACGGCTACGCCAAGCTGACCAAGACCAACGCGGCGCTCCTGCAGAACAAGGCCGGCCAGTACGTCGCGCCGAGCGACAAGTCGGGCGCCGCGACGCTCGCGGCCGCCAAGCTCGGCCCCGACCTGCGCGGCTGGATCGAGGATCCGGAGGGCGCCGAGTCCTACCCGATCGCCACCTTCACCTGGCTGCTCTTCTACAAGAAGCAGGATCCGAAGAAGGCCGAGATCCTGCGCAACCTGGTCGACTACGCCGCGACCAAGGGCCAGACGATCGCCGACAGCATGGGCTACATCCCGCTGCCGGCCCCGGTGGTCGAGAAGATCAAGGCCGCCGCCAAGGACATCCAGTAGCCGCCGCCCGCGCCCCGGCGGTCCGCATTCCGGCGGACCGCCGGCCGTGAGCCCGCGTTTCAGAGCCCGATCGGTTCCGCCGCACCACCGGACGCCGAGCAGTACGGACGCCGAGCATGTCGAACCATCCCTTCGCCCTCGCCGCCCCGCCCGGCGCCGTGACCCAGGCGCCGTCGGGGCCCGATTACATCGTCGACCGCGCCTTCCGGTCGCTCGCCTGGCTCGCCGCCGCGCTGATCCTGGTGCTGGTCGCCTACATCGTGTGGAAGATCGGCGGCCAGGCGCTGCCGGCGATCCGCGACTATCACATCGACTTCCTCACCGGCTCGAGCTGGAACGTGCAGGAGAAGCGCTTCGGCATCCTCCCCGCCATCTGGGGCACGCTCTACTCGTCGCTGCTGGCGCTGGCGATCGGCGGCTTCTTCGGGCTGACCGTCGCGATCTTCCTCACCCAGGGCTTCCTGCCGGCCCGCGTCGCCTTCCTGTTCCGCTTGGTCGTCGAGATGCTGGCCGCGATCCCGAGCGTTGTGTTCGGCCTGTGGGGCATCTTCGTCGTCATCCCGGCGATCCGCCCGGCCGCCAACTGGCTCAACGAGACGCTCGGCTTCGTCCCGTTCTTCGGCACCTCGCTCTCGGGCCCCGGCCTGCTGCCCGCCGCCATCGTGCTCGCCATCATGGTGCTGCCGACCGTCGCGGCGATCTCCCAGGACGCGCTCAACGCCGTGCCCTACCGCACCAAGGAGGCCGCCTTCGGCATGGGCGCCACCAAGTGGGAGGTGATCCTCAAGGTGATGGTGCCGACCGCCGCCGGCGGCATCTTCTCGGCCATGGTGCTGGGCTTCGGCCGGGCGCTCGGCGAGACGATGGCGCTCGCCATGCTGATCGGCAACTCCAACCAGCTCACCCTGTCGCTGTTCGCGCCGGCCGAGACGCTCGCGGCCCTGCTCGCCTCGCACTTCCCCGAGGCCGGCCCGGTCGAGGTCGAGGCGCTGATGTACGCGGCCCTCGTCCTCCTCGCCATCACGCTCGTCGTCAACATCGCCGGCATCGGCCTGCTCACTCTCACGCAGCGAAAGATCTCGGGTAAGGCATGACCGACCTCGCCGCCCCCTCCGGAAGCGTCCCGCCGATCGCCGGCGGCACCTCCTCGATGCCCGACCTCGCCCATTCGTGGTCCGAACGTCGCGCCGTCACCAACGTCCTGCTCACCGCGGGCGCCTGGTCGATCGCCGTCCTCGCCGCGGTGCCGCTGTTCTCGGTCCTGTACATGCTGATCGTCGAGGGCGGCTCGCGGCTCTCGCTCGAGCTGTTCACCGAGCTGCCACCGGCCGGCTTCGAGATGGGCGGCGGCTTCGGCAACGCCATCCTGGGCACCGTGGTGATGGTCGGCATCGCCGCCGCGATCAGCATCCCGTTCGGCGTGCTGGCCGCCGTCTACCTGTCGGAGCTCGGCCCGGACGACCGCCTCGGCCGCACCGCGCGCTTCCTCTCCAAGGTGCTGACCGGCTTCCCCTCGATCCTGGCCGGCGTGTTCTGCTACGCCGTCGTGGTGCTCGCCATGGGCACCTATTCGGCGCTCGCCGGCGGCATCGCGCTGTCGCTGCTGATGCTGCCGACCGTCATCCTCACCGCCGAGGAGGCGATGAAGATGGTCCCGCGCAAGATGAAGGACGCGGCGCTCGGCATCGGCTGCACCAGGACCCAGATGATCTGGAAGGTGGTGCTGCCGACCGCGCTGCCCGGCATCGCCACCGGCGTGATGCTCGGCGTCGCGCGCGTCTCCGGTGAATCGGCGCCGCTCCTGTTCACGGCCCTGTTCAGCAACTACTGGCTCGGCCGGGTCAGCGAGCCGACCGCCTCGCTGTCGATCCTCATCTTCAACTTCTCCAGCATGCCGTTCGAGAACCAGATCCAGCTCGCCTGGGCCGCGTCGCTCGTCCTCGTGCTGATCGTACTGGTGTTCAACGTGCTCAGCCGCCTGCTCGGCCGGCCGAAGTACTAGGAGGTGATCATGAGCGCCGTGGAAGCCATCCGGGATCAGGGTCCCTCCGCCGCACCGGCCGTGGCGAGCGAGATCGCCATCGACTGCCGTGTCAGCAAGATCATGTACGGGCAGTTCCTCGCGGTCCGCGACAGCCACGTGCCGATCCAGAAGGGCAAGATCACCGGCTTCATCGGACCGTCGGGCTGCGGCAAGAGCACGGTGTTGCGCAGCCTCAACCGCATGAACGACCTGATCGACGGCTTCCGGCTCGAGGGCAACGTCCACTTCCTCGGCCAGGACATCTACGACAAGGCGGTCGATCCGGTCGTGGTGCGCCGCTACATCGGCATGGTGTTCCAGCAGCCGAACCCGTTCGCGATGAGCATCTTCGACAACGTCGCCTTCGGCCTGCGGCTGAACAAGTTCAAGGGCGACGTCGCCGAGCGGGTCGAGCACGCGCTGCGCCGCGCCGCGCTGTGGGACGAGGTGAAGGACAAGCTCAAGGCGAGCGGCCTGTCGCTCTCGGGCGGCCAGCAGCAGCGCCTGTGCATCGCCCGCGCGGTGGCGACCGAGCCGAGCGTGCTGCTGATGGACGAGCCGTGCTCGGCGCTCGACCCGATCGCCACGCGGCGCATCGAGGAGCTGATGCTGGAGCTGCGCAAGGACTACACGATCGCGCTCGTCACCCACAACATGCAGCAGGCGACCCGCGTCGCCGACATCACGGCGTTCTTCGCCGTCGACATCTCCAAGGGCGGCCGCACCGGCTATCTCGTCGAGATGGACGAGACGGCGCGGGTGTTCGAGAGCCCGCGCGAGCAGCTCACCAAGGACTATATCGGCGGCAAGTTCAGCTGATCGTCGGCAGGAGGCTTCCATGGATGCGTCACGTCGCGCGGTGCTCGCCACCGCGGCCGCGGTGCTCGGCGTCATCGCCGTCCCCGTCGCCGGCCTCGCCCAGCAGCCGGCCGGCGGCGTCGCCGGTCCGTCGGGCCTCGCGATCGCCGGCGCCGGCGCCACCTTCCCGGCGCCGCTCTACGAGCGCTGGATCGCCGCCTACAAGGCGGAGCGCGGCGTCGCCGTGACCTACCAGTCGGTCGGCTCCGGCGAGGGCGTCAAGCGCTTCCTCGCCGGCACGGTCGACTTCGGCGCCAGCGACGAGGTGCTGTCGGCCGCCGACGCCGTCAAGGTGCCGGGCGGCGCCGTCGCCGTGCCGGTCACAGCCGGCATGATCGTGGTCGCCTACAACCAGCCGGGCCTCGGCGGCGCGCTGAAGCTGCCGCGCGACGTCTATGTCGGGATCTTCGCCGGCACCATCACGCGCTGGGACGACCCCCGCATCAAGGCCGCCAATCCGGGCCTCAAGCTGCCGGCCCGCGACATCGCGCTGATCGCGCGGCGCGACTCGAGCGGCACCACGGCCGCCTTCACGCGCCATCTCGCCGCCGCCGATCCGGCGTGGCGAAGCGCCGGCCTCGTCGCCGGCAAGATGGTGGCGTGGCCGGGCCGTGCCATGCTGGCCGCCGGCAACGAGGGTGTCGCCGCGCGCATCAAGATGAGCGAAGGCGCCATCGGCTATGTCGAGTACGGCTTCGCAAGGCGGCTCGGCCTGCCGGTCGCGACGCTGCAGAACCGGTCCGGCAGCTTCGTCGCGCCGTCCGCCGAGGCGGCGCAACTCGCGCTCTCCGCCCGCTCGGGCCAGGCGGGCGAGCTCGAGGCTTCGGTGGTCGACCCGACGGCGGCGAACGCCTATCCGATCGTCTCCTACAGCTGGCTGTTCCTCTACCGCACGCCGCGCGACGCGGCCAAGGGCCGGGCGGCCCGCGACTTCGTCGCCTGGGGACTGACGCGGGGGCAGAGTCTGGGGGGCGAGCTCGGCTATGTTCCGCTGACCGCCGACATCGTCTCGCTCGGTCGCGAGGCACTCGACACCGTCTCGCACTAGGCTCGAACCGGAGCGTCCAGCCATTCCGGACATCCTGGATCTCGCCGGTCCGGCGACCTTTGCGCCGGACACCGGCGTCGTGCTCGACCTCGCCGCGATCGAGGCCTCGCTGCGCGTCGTCGCACACGCCTTCGTCCGCCTGAACCTCTCCCTCCAGGATCTGCGCGAAAGCCCCGACGAGGGCTGGATCGACCGGATGATGGCCGGCTACGCCGCGGTCGACGATCTCGTCCACCGCAAGGTCGATCTGTTCGCCTTCGGCCATCTGCGCGACTGGCTGGAGCTCAACGCGCTCGTCCTGTGCGGCACCGATGCGGTCGTGCGGGCCGACGCCGCCGGCCACCTCGCCGCCACCGAGCAGCGCTTCTACGAGCGCGCCGACGGCGGCATCCGCGACATCGTCGAGTGGCACGCGCTGCACGCGCACGAGACGCCGTGGCGGCGCGCTGCCGGTGTCTATATCCGGATGCTGAGCACGCCCGAGCTGTTCGTCGAGGGCAACCACCGCACCGGCACACTGATCATGAGCTGGGTGCTGGCCCGCGAGGGCCTGCCGCCGATCGCGCTGACGCTCGACAACGCCAAGGCGCTGCTCGACTGGTCGGGCGTATTCAAGGCGCGCAGCAAAGCCGGGCTGCGGCTGCGCCTGGAGATGCCATGGCTGAAGAACCGCTTTGCCGCGGTCCTCGAGCAGAGCGCCTGCCCGGCCTTCCGGCGTGCCGGCGTCCGCCCCGGCGCCGCGGTGTGACGATCCCGGCGCTCCGCGGCGTGCCCCGGACAAGGCGCGTCCGTCCAGAAAACCCTCTTCCCTCGCGGGAAAGGGAAGGAAGAGCCCATACGCGAAGGCCCGCCGTCTCGCGACGGCGGGCCTTGCGAAGACCGGTGGTCAGGCGCGAGGCGCGATCAGATCGCGTCCTTGAGCTCCTTGGCGGCCCGGAAAGCGATCTTCTTGCTCGCCTTGATCTTGATCTGCTCGCCGGTGGCCGGGTTGCGGCCCATGCGGGCGGCGCGCTTCTTCACCTGGAGGATGCCGAGCCCGCTGATGCGGATGCGGTCGCCCTTCTTCAGGTGCTTGGTGACGAGGCCGATCATGTCGCTCAGGATCGCCTCGGACTGCTTCTTGGCGAGCTCGTGATTGCCGGCGATCGTCGCCGCGAGATGCTTGAGCGTCACGGTCGCCTGGGCCGGCTTGGTGGCCGCGGCCGGCTTGCTGGCCGTGGCCGGCTTGGACGTAGCGGCTTTCGCCATCGAGTTTGCTCCTCGTCACTGTGCTTACACGTCTCAGCCCCTCTAGCCGATTCGTGCGCACAGGAAATCAGCAAAGTGCTGCCCAGCGTGCGTGTTCCACCGGTTCGACGCCGATTTCGGGCCATTCCGTGCACAAATCCGGCATCCTGCCGCGGAACCGCCACGGCTCTGGCCCCACCGCCGGCGGCGAGGCTAGACTGCCGCCGGCCCGGTGCGAGGAGTGGAGCGTGCCCGAGGAGAGACGGTTCGCCGACGAGATCGCGCGGCTGGAGGACGAGATCGAGCGCCTCGCCGCGGTCGCGGAGAGCTGCCGCAAGTTCATGCTGGCCGCCCAAGTCGCGATCGGGATCGGCGCCGTCCTGCTCGCCGGAACCGTGCTCGGGCTGTGGGCCGCCGAGCCGTTGACCCTCCTGGGCGGCCTCACCGCGGTGATCGGCGGCATCGTCGTGCACGGCTCGAACGCCGGCACCTTGCGCCAGAGCCGCGACGCGCTGCTCGCCGTCGAGGCGCGCCGCGATGCCCTCATCGACGACATGGCGCTCCGCCTGGTGCCCGAGCCCGACGCCGGCCTGCTTCCGCCCCGGTGACATCGTCACAGACGGGCGGCCGCCCTGCCGCCAGTATGCCGATCATCGGACGACGAGGTACGGCTCTTGCTTCGCGTCCGGCGACGAGGACCCCGATGACCGACACCACCGCCGATGCCGTCCCCGAGGCGACGCCCCGCCTCGAGCACTTTCCCGTCAGCTTCTTCGCCACCGTGATGGGCACGGCGGGCCTGGCGATCGCCACCCACCGGCTGGAGCTGCTGCTCGGCACCCGCCAGATCGCCAGCCTCGTCCTCGGCGGCATCGCGGCCGGGCTGTTCGTCGCGGTCGCCGCCTTCTACGCCGCCAAGCTGGTGCGCCACCGCAAGGCCGTGGTCGCGGAGTGGCGTCATCCGGTGCGGCTGAGCTTCTTTCCGACCATCAGCATCTCGCTGCTGCTGCTGTCGATCATCGCCCTGCCGCTCGACCGCGCGGTCGCCGGCGTCCTGTGGACGGCGGGCGCCGCCCTGCATCTGACCTTCAGCCTTGTCATCCTCTCGACCTGGATCGGTCACCGCCCGTTCGAGCCGCCGCACCTCAACCCGGCCTGGTTCATCCCGGCGGTCGGCAACATCATCGTGCCGCTCGCCGGCGTGCCGCTCGGCCATGTCGAGATCAGCTGGTTCTTCTTCTCGTTCGGCGTGATGTTCTGGATCGTGCTGCTCACCCTGGTGTTCAACCGGCTGATCTTCCACAACCCGCTGCCCGACCGGCTGCTGCCGACCCTGATGATCCTGGTGGCGCCGCCGGCGGTCGGCTTCCTCGCCTACACGAAGCTCGACGGCGGCGTCCTCGACGGCTTCGCCCGGCTGTTCTTCTATGCCGGGATCGGCCTGTTCCTGCTGGTCGCCACCAAGATCGGCCAGATGGCCCGCATCCGCTTCGCCCTGTCGTGGTGGGCCTACTCGTTTCCGCTCGCCGCGCTGGCGAGCGCCGCCTCGGTGTTCGCCGAGATCATCGGCGGCACGCCGGCCCTCGTCCTCTTCGTCGCACTCTATGCGGTGCTCGCCGTGGTGCTCGCCATCCTGGTGGTGGCGACCATGCGGGCGATCGCCGCCGGCGCCATCTGCCAGCCGGAGCACTGACGCATCCGGCTTCACCCCGCTCAGTGCCCGCGCCCGCGGTCCCAGGCGCCCGGCCTCCCGATGCGGAGCCGGGCGCTCTTTTTTGCGGTCGGCGCGAGGTCGGCCCGCTGACGGTGCGATTCGACCATCGACACGTGTGAATTTCGGCTCGCTTTTTGAGCTGGCTCATAATTCCGGCGGTCCGGTCGGCTTCCATGGCCCATTCGTGCCAGCCCGCCCAGCGTCACAGGCCAGGAGATCGCCCATGCGGACCTCCGTCTCGCATCCGTTGCTCATCGGCGCCGTCCAGCCGGGCCCCGGCCTCGGCCGGATCGGCATCACGTTCTGCCCCGGCAAGAAGGACGCCGAGGTGCTCGCGGGCGAGTGGTTCCGCGACCTCGCCGCTGACCTCGACACGGTCCGGGACTGGGGCGCCAGCGCCGTCGTGACCTTGCTCGAGCCGCGCGAGATGGAGGACCTCGACGTCGCCCGGCTCGGGCCGGAGACCGAGGCCCGGCACATGAGCTGGTTCCACCTGCCGATCACCGACGTGTCGATCCCGGACGTCCGCTTCGAACGCGACTGGATCCGCGTCGGCGAGACCCTGCGCGGCCTTCTGCGGCGCGGCTTCGACATCGTCGTCCACGGCCGCGGCGGGCTCGGCCGGGCCGGCACCATCGCGGCGCGGCTGATGATCGAGCTCGGCGTCCCGGCCGACGAGGCGATCCGGGCGGTGCGCGGGGCGCGGCCGGGGGCGATCGCCACGGTCGAGCAGGAGCGCTTCGTGCGCGCCCAGCGGTCGATCCCGGAGGCCCGCCCGGCGGACCTCGACGACGCGATCCGCGGCCGTGCCATCGGCGCCCTGGTCGGACTCGCGGTCGGCGATGCGGTCGGCACCGCGCTGGAGTTCGAGGTGCGCGACACCTGCCCGCGCATCGACGACATGGTCGGCGGCGGCCCGTTCCGGCTGACGCCCGGCCAATGGACCGACGACACCGCCATGGCGCTGGCGCTCGCCGACAGCCTCCTGGAGCGCGGCCGGGTCGACCCGACCGACCTCATGCGCCGCTTCGAGGCCTGGTACCGCGACGGGCGCTACTCCTGCACGGGCGTCTGCTTCGACATCGGCAACGCCACCCGCGAGGCGATCGAGACGTGGCAGCGCACCGGCGACCCGCTCGCCGGCTCGACCTCCCCCGAGATCGCCGGCAACGGCTCCCTGATGCGCCTCTCGCCGGTGGCGATCCGCTGGTGGAACGACGCTCCGGCCCGCACCGAGGCGGCGCGCACGCAAAGCCAGGTGACCCACGCCGCACCGCAGACGCTCGACGCCTGCGCGGCGTTCGCCGCGATGCTCGCCGACGCCATCGCGGGCGCCCCGCCCTCGGTCGTGTTCCGGCCGCGCGGCGACGGGCTCGTCGGCCCGATCGCGACCGTGATGAACGGCTCGTGGCGCGGCGAGACCCGCCACGCCATCAAGTCCACGGGCTATGTCGCGCATACGCTGGAGGCGGCGATCTGGAGCGTCGCCCGCACCGGCGACTTCCGCAGCGCCGTGCTGACCGCCGCCAATCTCGGCTACGACGCCGACACCACGGCCGCGGTCGCCGGCCAGCTCGCCGGCGCGTTGTACGGCGTCGCCGCGATCCCGGAGGACTGGCTGGCGCGGCTCGCCTGGCGCGACGAGATCGAGCGCCGCGCCGGCGCCCTGCACGACCAGTCGATCCGCGCGGCGGCGGTCGCCGCCCCCTCGGCGACCGTCACGCGCCTCGACCAGGTCCGCCGCGGCCAGACGCCCTGAGCCGCCCTCGGGCCGCCGGCCGCGTCAGGGTGCCGCGAGCGTGCGATCGAGGCGGGTGACCGCCTCGAACAGCACGGCCGTGCCGGCGGCGACCTCGCCGGGCTCGCTCCATTCCTCGGGGCAATGGCTGCGGCCGTCGCGGCACGGGATGAACAGCATGGCGGCCGGCGCGATGCGCGACACGAAGGCGGCGTCGTGCCCGGCGCCCGACGCCATCACGGTGGTGCCGGCGCCGAGCGCCGCCGCGCTCTCGGCGAGCGTCTGTCGCAGGTGCGGATCGCAGGTGCTCGGGTCGTTGCTGGACAGGACCGCGAAGCGGGCCACCGACACGCCGGTCTCGGCCGCGATCGCCCGGATGCGGCTCTCGATGCCGGCGACCAGCAGCCCGCACAGCGCCGTGGTCTCGGCCCGCGCATCGACGACGACGCGGGACTCACCCGGCACCACGTTGGCGGCGCCCGGCGACACCGTGACGATGCCGGTGGTGGCGACCACGTAGCCCTCGCCGCGGTCGAGCAGCGCGGTCGCCACGTCGCGCACCGCCAGCACGGCCGCCGCGGCGGCGTGCGAGGCATCCCGCCGGCTGCGCATCCCGACCGTGCCGGCATGCGCGGCCTCGCCGGCGAACACGATCTCCAGGCGAGTGATGCCGACGATAGCCGTGACGATGCCGCCGTCGAGCTTCTGCGATTCGAGTACCGTGCCCTGCTCGATGTGCAACTCGAGATAGGCCGCGATGTCGTCGCGGAGCGCCTCGCCGAGGCGCTCCGGCGCGCCACCGACGCGGGCGATGGCGGCGCCGAGCGTCTCGCCGCCCGGACCGGTCATGGCGAGCTCGTTCGGGCCGAGGGCGCCGGCCATGCCACGGCTGCCGACGCAGGAGAGGCCGTACTCGCTCGGCTCCTCGGCCAGGAAGTCGATCACCTCGAACGCATGGTCGAGCACGATGCCGCGATCGGCGAGCGCGCGCGCCACCTCGAGCCCGGCCAGCACGCCGGCCGGGCCGTCGAAGCGGCCACCGCTCGGCACGCTGTCCGAGTGGGAGCCGATGGTGATCGCCTTGGCGCCGGGGACGCGGCCCTCGCGGCGGCCGATCAGGTTGCCGGCGGCGTCGATTCGAACGCTCAGGCCGGCGTCGCGGAAGCGCCGCGCCAGCCAGTCGCGGCCGTCGAGAAAAAGGGGCGTGAACGACCGCCGGGTCCACGGCTTGTCCGGATCCGTGATGGCGCCGAGCGCCATCAGGTCGGCCCACAGGCGGTCCTGGTCGATGGGAGAATTCGTGACGGGCATCGGAGTACTCCTTGCCCCGAGGCTTAGCGCGGCGGCCCGGGTTGCACCACCCGCGGCGACGCGTCTCCGACCATCGCGCCCGTCAACCCTGGGGCGGCGCGGCCTCCGTCGCCGGCACGGCCTCCATCAGCACCGCGGTGCGGCCGGGAAAGACCCAGGTGCCGTCCGCGGCGAGCGGCGAACGGGCGCCCTCGCCCCCATAGGCGGCGTCTTCGCTCGACCACAGCATGCGCCAGTCGTGACCCTCGGGCGGCGCCAGCAAGGGCTCGGGGAAGATCGCCGGCGCGACCTCGCGGCCGACATTGACGATCAGCAGCCGCTCGGCCGCGCCGGCGCCATGGTCGTCACCGAAGAACCGCACCAGAAAGGCGTCGTCGGAGATCACCGCACCGTCGAGGCGGGCATATCCGGACAGCACCGGGTCGGTGCGGCGGAGACTGATCAGATCACGATGCAGCGCGACGGCGGCGCTGTTGCACTCGCGCTCGCTCCAGTCGAGCCGGCATCGCTCGACGGTTTCGGGCGCTCCGGGCTTCGCCGTCTCGATGGCGGCGACACTCGGGAACTGCATCAGAAACGCGCGCCGCCCCTTCTCCACGGCATCGGCGAGCTCCGGCTTGTGGTCGGCGAAATAGAGGAACGGCGTCGAGGAGAAGAACTCCTGCCCCTGGAACAGCATCGGGGTTCCGGGGCCGAGCAGCAGCAGCGCCGTGAGCACGCGCAGTCGCGCTGCGTCCGAAAGCTCCACCAGCCGGCGCCCGCAGGCCGAGTTCGCCACCTGGTCGTGATTCTCCAGGAACGTGATGCGCTGGTGCGCCGGCAGGTCGAGCGAGGGCATGCCGCGCGGCTTCTTCTGCCAGCGCGACCGCTGGCCCTGATAGAGGAAGCCGTGCTTGACGCAGGCCAGGAGCTCACGCGCCGAACCCGTGTAGTCGGAATAATACGCCTCGGCCCGGCCGGTGAGCGCGACATGCGCGGTGTGGTGCAGATCCTCGTGCCAGACGCCGTCGAGCCCGTAGCCGCCCTTGTCGCGGGGGCGCACGAGGCGCGCCTCCTGCGGCTCGTTCTCGGCGACGACGAAGACGCTTCGCCCGGGAGCCGCGGCGCGCGCGGCCTCCGTCAGCTCGGCGACGATGTTGATCGGCGAGGCGTCGAAGATCTGTTGGGTGGCGTCGAGCCGCAGCCCGTCGAAATGGAACTCGCGCACCCAATAGGCGGCGTTCTCGCGCACGAGCTCGCGCACCGGCGCGGCGCCCTCGCCGTCGAAGTTGATCGCGTCGCCCCACTCGTTGTCGTAGCGGTCAGTCAGATAGCTCTTGGAGAAGCAGGGCAGAAAGTTTCCGTCCGGACCGAAATGATTGTAGACGACGTCGAGGATGACGCCGAGCCCGAGCCCGTGCGCCGTGTCGACGAAGGCACGCAGCTCGTCCGGCGTGCCGTAGAGCCGCGTCGGCGCGAACAGATCGACGCCGTCGTAGCCCCAGCCGAAGCGACCGGCGAACTCGGCGACCGGCATCAGCTCGACCACCGTGATGCCGACCTCCTTCAGGAGCGGCAGCTTTCGCGCCGCCGCCGCATACGTCCCCTCCGGCGTGAAGGTGCCGATGTGAATCTCCGTGATCAGATGCGGATCGCCGCCGCGTAAACCCGTCCACGCACCGTCGCGCCACCGATAGGCCGAGGAATCGACCACGCACGACAAGCCATGCGGTCCGTCCGGCTGCCAGCGCGAGGCGGGGTCCGGGAGCGGCGTCGCCTTGTCGTCGAGCCGATAACCGTAACGCGCGCCGGGCTTCGCATCGGGAATGAAGCCGCTGCGATAACCGCCATCCTCGGCCGCGAGCGGATGCTCGGCCCCGTCCACCACCAGGACGATGTCTTCGGGGAGTGGCGCCCACACGCGAAAATGCACGCCGCCGCCCGGCTGCGGCTCGGCGCCGATCGGCATGGCACGCAACGCGGCCGCGGCAGTCCCCCGTGCCGGAGAAAAGAGAGGAGCCGTCATCGCACCCGTCCGTGCCGAAGTGAACCGTTGCTGTACGAGCTATACGCGCCGTCGCCTCAGCGCCGGCGCAACGCGCGGGCGAGCTGATCGCGGTTCATGCGCGAGCGGCCCGGGATGTCGCGCCGCTTCGCCTCCGCGTAGAGCGCCGCGCGGGTGTCGCGCTTGTCGTTGCCGGTGGGATCGTTGCGCCGCCCCTCGGCTTCGGCGCGCCCGGTCCGGCCGTGCCGCTCCTTGCGCTTGGTGCGCTTCAGCTTGCGACGGTTCTCGGCCGGACTCTGGCGGTTCGAGGCGCCCGCCTCGGAAAGCCCGATGGCGATCGCCTGCTTGGGGCTCTTCACCTTGCGGCCGCCGCGCGTCTCGAGCTCGCCATGCTTGAACTCGTGCATGACGCGCTCCATCGTGTCCTTCTGCGGCTTCGACTGCTTGCCGGACCTGCGCGTGCCTGACGTCGAAACTGACTTGCGCGTGGTCCGCTTCTTCGCCGCGGTCTTGGCCATGGGCGCTCCTCATCGAATCTGTCCGGTAACGGACGGCGGGCGGCGGAGTTCCGTGGCGACGTGACGAGGCGATACAGTCGTGAACGCCCGGCCGCATCGATGAACCTCGGACCCTCGTGAATGCACCTGTTCCGAAACGCAACGGAGAGTGGCGATGAGACTGGTCCTCTTCATCCTGCTCTGGGCGTGCGTTACGGCCGGCGCCGGTGCGGCCGAGCGCAGCGTGTGGACCCACAACGGATCGCTCGTGTACCTGGTCGCGGACGGCGCGGAGCGGACCTTCCGGTATATCGAGCCGCGGGCCGGACTCGTGGAGGCGGGCGCGGCGCGCGACGCCGTGCTGTTCGCGGGACGCGTCGAGGGCCGGCGCTACGTCGGCAGCGCGACCCTGTTCCGTCCGAATTGCGGGACCTTCACGTATCCGGTGTCGGGAACCATTCGCAACGACGATCGGCAGGTGGTGCTGAAGGGCGAGGCGCCGCGCATCGGCCCGGACTGCCGCCCGCAGGGCACGCGGACCGACACGCTGAGCTTCGACTATGTGGGCCTGCGCGACGTCGATGCGGCGCCCGCGGCGGCGAGCTTTCCGCCGGCGTTTCGCGGCTACTGGCAGCTCGCCCGGCCGACCGGCGGCGCCTGCCCGCGCCCGCGTCTGAGCCTGACCAGCGGCGTCATCCAGATCGGGGCGACGTCCTGGAAGGGCTGGGAGAGCGGCTGCGATCTCGTCAGGATCGACGTCGCGGCGACGCCGTCGGCGGACGGCCAGGTCACGCTCCGGGTGGAGATGGCCTGCTTCGTCGAGGCGACCTCCTACAAGAGCCGCGAGGTGTGGCAGCTGCGACAGGTCGCGGGTCGGCCGCTGCTGGTCGGCGCGACGATCAAGACCTGGGACCACCGGGACGAGTCGGGCGCGACGCTGCCGAACGACGACGAGCCCGGCATCGACGTCTACACGAAGTGCGACCCGTGAGGCGTCCCACCGAGATCAGGCGCGCGACAACGACGCCGCGATGTCGGCGATCGATCGGAACAGCACGAAGGCATCGTCCTTCGCGGTGATAAAACCGCGTCGCCGCCAGAATTCGGCGGCCTCGTCGTCGACCGCATGGACGACGAGCGCCCGGCCGCCGACGAGCGCGGCCGCGATGACACACCGCTGCAGCGCGTGCTTGAGCAGGCCGGTGCCGATCCCCTTGCCGATCCACGCGCGATCGGTCGCGAGCTGGCCGAGCAGCAGGCAGGGCACCGGGTCGGGCGGCTGGCCGGTCCGGATCGATCGTGGCACCACGGACGGCACGACGGCGGTCGGCGCGAGGCCGTAATAGCCGATCACGCGGAGGTCCACGTGAACGACCATGACGGCGGTGAAACCCTTCTCCTGGTTCGACAGCGCCCGCGTCGCGAGCCATCGGTCGAGGGAGGGCTTGCCGCAACAGAAGCCTTCGAGGTCGTGAGCCGCCGTCAGCGGCTCGGGCGCCGAGATGACGGGACCCCGCCCCGCCGGACCTGAACGCGCCGGACCTGAACGCTCCGAGCCCGAGGTCACCGCGTCAGGCCCCGGTCTCCGGATCACCGGGCTCCCACGGTGCCCTGCGCCGGACGAGATCGACCATCGCGGGAACCGGCGCCGGCGGGCCGGCCAGAGCCGCCGTGAACGCCGCGAAGCCGGCCGCGGTCATCCGGATCGGCCGCGTCTCCATCAGGACGTCCTCGGCCGCCCGCACGGCGGCCTCGCGCACGAAGTCGGTGCGCGAGCGGCCGCGCAGTGTCGCCGCACGATCGATCATCGCGATATCGGCCTCCGGCAGCCGCATCGACAACGGATGCTCCTTGCGGTCGGACGTGCGCGCCATGAGGGGCTCCTGGCCGAGGTTCTCAAGGTCCTCAAGATACGGCATGTAGCGCACTTTACAATACGACCATGTCCGCGCCGCGGGGGTCCCCCTGGGGTCGCTGGAGTCGCTTGCGGCAATCGTTATGCTGACGGCGTCTACCGATCCGACACGGAGTTTTCGCGTGAGCGTCGCCTTCACCAAGGAAGACAGTGCCGAAACGGCGTCGGAGACGCAGCTTCCCGATCGGCCGATCTCGCCGCATCCCAACCTGGTCACGGCGGCGGGGCTCGCGACGCTGGAGCGCCAGCTCGCGGCGGCCCGCGCGGCCTGCGAGGCGGCGCAAGCGATCGAGGACGTCAACGAGCGCCGGCGTCAGGAGGCGGTGCCGCTGCGCGACGCGCGCTACCTCGCCGTCCGGGTCCGCACCGCGCAGGTGATCCCGGACCCGACATCGACCGAGGTCGTCGCCTTCGGCAGCACCGTGACGTTCCAGCGCCCCGACGGGCGCGTGCAGACGTTCCGCATCGTCGGCGAGGACGAGGCGGACCCGAAGGCCGGATCGATCTCGTTCGTCTCGCCGGTCGCCCGGCTCCTGCTGCGCAAATCCGTCGGCGACGTCGTCGGCACCGGCGACCACGAGCTGGAGATTTTGGAGATCAAGTAGCGGGGCGGAGGACACCGGGAACGCCCGCCGCAATCGTAGCCCGCATGCACCGCAGCGGAATGCGGGACCGGCCCGCGCCTCGTAGGGCGGATCAGCGAAGCGTGATCCGCCGCAATCAGTCGTCCGAGAAGATCGGCGGATCACGCCTCCGGCTGATCCGCCCTACGGGCTGTGGGCCATGGTATAGTCGATCACCACCCTGGAGCCGCGCTCATGAACACCCTGCTGAGCGAAAAGCGGATCGACCTCGCCGCGCTGTGCCGCCGCCACGGCGTGACGCGGCTGGAGGTCTTCGGCTCGGCGGCGCGTGGCGAGGACTTCGGCCCGGCGAGTGACATCGACCTCCTGGTCACGTTCGGCCCGGAGACGCGAAACGACCTCGCCGGCTTCGCCGATCTCAAGGACGCTCTGGAGGCTCTGCTCGGCCGCCCCGTCGATCTGGTCGAGCGCGAGGCCGTCGAGGCGAGCCGCAACCCCATCCGCCGCCGCCGCATCCTCGGCGAAGCCGAGCCGGTGTATGGCTGAGGCGCTGCCGGACCACGATGCTGGCCTGATGCTGGACATGCTTCAGGCGTCGCGCGACGCGCTCGCCTTTGTCGAGCCGCTACAAGAAGTGGATTTCCTTGCGAGCCGCCTTCATCAGTATGCTGTGATCCGGTCCTTGGAGATCGTCGGCGAGGCGGCCGGGAAGGTGTCGGCAGCCACCTGCAACCAACATCCCGAGGTGCCCTGGCGCGAGATGATCGGCATGCGTCATCGCTTGATCCACGGCTATGCCGAGGTTCGTCTCGACCTCGTGTGGTTCGTGGTACGCGAAAGGTTGCCGGCTCTCATCATCACCCTGGATGCAATCCTCGGCGATCACTGAGCGTGCGCCGCCCCTACTCCGCCGCCCTCAAGCTCGGCGCTCCCGCCACCCGGCCGAAGCGGATCAGCGAAAAATGGCCCAGCGGGGGCATCGGCTTGCGGTCGATGAAGCGGATGCCGGGGGCTTTTTCGACCCAGCGCGCGAGGCGCTCCCAGGGGAACTCCGGGCGCCAGCCGAGTTTTCGCGCGACGGGCGCAAAGGCGGCTTCGAAAATCTTCCGCGCGCCGCTCTCGGCGCCGATGTGATTGACCAGGATGATTTCGCCGCCCGGCTTCACCACCCGGGCGAACTCGTCGAGCGTGCCTTCCGGGTCCGGCACGGCCGTGATCACGTATTGCGCGACGACGACGTCGAACCAGCCGTCCGGAAAGGCGAGCTTGGTCGCGTCCATCACCGAGAGCACCTCGACATGGTCGAGTTTTTGCGCGACCACCCGCTCCTGGGCTTTCCGCAGCATCGGCTCGGAGATATCGACGCCGAACAGCCGGTTGGTGCGGCGATAGTCCGGCAGCGAGATGCCGGTGCCGACGCCGACCTCGAGAATCCGGCCGCCGCCCGTGGCCTCCACGGCCGCGATCGCCGCCTTGCGGCCGCGCTCGAACACCTGCCCGAACACCATGTCGTAGATCGGCGCCCAGCGCGCATACGCCTTGGCGACCTTGTCGCGATCGAGATCGTCTGCCATCGGATCAGCCCCGAAAAGACCTAAAGCAATACTGTCAGCGCCGCGCCCCGGCGACCGCCGGCCCCCGGCGCGCCGCCGACGCCTCGGTCGGCGCCGCAACCGGCTCGACGGCCGCCGCCGCGGTCCGGATGAACCCGCCGCCGAGGACGCGCGCCTGGCCGGCGAGCGCGTCGTAGAACACGCAGGCCTGCCCGGGGGCAACCCCCTCCTCGCCGTCGACCAGCTCGACCTCGATCTCGCCGGTGCCGGCCGCAGTTCCATCACCCGCCCGATGCACCCAGGCCGGCTGCGGCCGCCGGGTCGAGCGCACCTTGACGAACACCTCGAGCCGGCCGCCGGCGGCGGCGAGCGCCGCGTCGAGCGTGCCGTCGCCGATCCAGTTGACGTCGCGCAGCCGCATCCGCGTGGTCCGCAGCGCCTCGCGCGGGCCGACGACGACGCGCCGGCTCGCCGCGTCGAGCCGCACCACGTAGAGCGGCTCGCCGGCCGCGATGCCGAGCCCGCGCCGCTGGCCGACCGTGAAGCGGATGATCCCCTGATGCGATCCGAGAACCCGGCCCGAGAGGTCGACGATGTCGCCCGGCTCGGCGGCGCCCGGCTTCAGGCGCTCGATCACCTCGGTGTAGCGGCCGGTCGGCACGAAGCAGATGTCCTGGCTGTCGTGCTTGTCGGCGACCTCCAGCCCGAACTGGCGGGCGAGGTCGCGGGTCTCGGCCTTGGTCCGCTCGCCGAGCGGGAAGCGCAGGATGTCGAGCTGCTCGCGCGTCGTGGCGAACAGGAAATAGCTCTGGTCGCGCTCCTCCTCGCGGGCCCGGAACAGCGCGCGGCCGCCGTCCGGCATGGCGCGCGCGGCGACGTAGTGGCCGGTCGCCAGCACCCGGGCGCCGAGCTCGCGGGCGGTCCCGAGGAGATCACGAAACTTGATCGACTGGTTGCAGTCGACGCAGGGCACCGGGGTCTCGCCGTGCACGTAGCTCTCGGCGAAGCGGTCCATGACGGCTTCCTTGAAGCGGCTCTCGTAGTCGAGCACGTAATGCGGGATGCCGATCTGGGCCGCGACCCGGCGGGCGTCGTGGATGTCCTGGCCGGCGCAGCAGGCGCCGAGCCGATGCGTGGCGGCGCCGTGGTCGTAGAGCTGCAGCGTGACGCCGACGACGTCGTAGCCCTCCTGCTTCAGCAGAGCGGCCGTGACCGAGGAATCGACCCCGCCCGACATGGCGACCACCACGCGGGTGTCGGCCGGCCGCGTGTCGAGATCGAGACTGTTCCGCATCGTCGCCGCGGGCTCGCCGCGCTCCTCACCGTGGGCCGCCGGGGCGGCGGCGCTCCGTCCCGCCGGGCGGCGGGGCCATGCCGCCCGCTGGGCGGCGGCGGCTCTCGTGTCTTCTTACTATAGGGACGCGGTCCGCGGCTCGCCAGACGAACCGTTCCAAACTGGCGCGCCGCGCCGTCGCGGTCCCGGGCGGCGCGGCGGGCCACCGGCCCGGCAGAACTTGCCGGCCGGCAGCAAGGGATGCCGGACGCAGGGCCGTCGCCGGTCCGATTAATTCCGACAAGTCACTGTCTCACATATGGTTTTCGGAACGACCTGGGTGGCCCGCCACTTGCAAAACCAGTCCCGAACGAACCAGAGGGTCGAGAGCGTGCCCACTCTCAGCATCGACACGAGCGCCTTCGCCGCCGCCGCCCAGGCCGCCCGCACCGCGGCGCGGACGACGACGTCGACCGACACCGGTTTCGCCAGCCTGATCGACGGCGCCCAGGACGCCGCCGCGTCGGCCAGCCAGGATGCCCAGACCCGGCAGCGCGCCACCGATCCGACCGGCACGCCGCGCAGCGACGCCGGCCGGGCGCCCGCCGCGGACCGCAGCGGCCGTCCGGCCTCGGCGCGCGACCGCGACACCGCGCCCGCCGACGACACCGTGGCCACCGACGAACCCGCCGAGCCGGGCGCCGGCGCGACGACGACGGCGGGCGGTCGCCCGGTCGATGGATCCGGCCAGCCGGGCGACCAGCCGGGCAGCGATCAGGACCAGGCCGACGGCAAAGCCGCGACCACCGATCCGGCCGCGATAGTCGTCGATCCGGCCGCAGCAGTAGCCGCCGCAACGCAGGCCACGACCCCGACGCCGGTCGTCGCCGTCGTCGACCCGGCCCTCGCCCTCGCGGCGGCCGGAGCCGAGACCCCGGCCGGCGCCGACGTGACCGCCGCTATTGGTGAGGCCGCCGGCAAGCCGGCCGCGGCCGGCAGCCCGACGCCCCTGCCAGTCGACGGCTCGGCCAAGGCGGCCGCGGACGGCGAGTCGGCCCAGACACCGGCCACGGCCGGAGCCACCGCGACGGCCGGCGCGGCCGCCAAGGGCACCGACACCACGACCACGGCGAAGCCGGCCGAGGCGAAGGCAGCGCAAGGTGCACCGGCGGCGGACGCCGCCGCGACCGGGGTCGGCATCGTGGCCGAACAGCCGACCGGGATCCTGCCACCCGAGACCCCCGGCGCCGGCAAGCCCGAGGGCCGACGCGTCGAAGCCGAGACGATCGGGGCCGGTCACCGGCCCGAAACCGGCCCGAAGCCCGACGTCCGTCCCGACGCTACCGCCGCACAGCCGTCCGCAGCGCCACCGCAATCGGCCGCATCGACCGCGGCCCAGGCCGCGGCCCAGGCCGCGGCCGCCGTGCAGGGTCTCGCGCGCGCCGAAGGGCTCACCATCACGGGTACGGCCCAGGCCGGCGCGTCCCAGGTCACCACCGGTCGCGGCGACGCGTCGGCGCCGGTGCCGCTCGCCGGGGTGCCGGTGGAGATCACGACCCAGGCCAAGAACGGCAAGCACTCCTTCGAGATCCGGCTCGATCCGCCGGACCTCGGCCGCGTCCACGTCAAGCTCGAGGTGGACGGCAACGGCACGGTGGTGCCGCGCATCACGGCCGACCGGGCCGACACGCTCGAGCTGCTGCGCCGCGATGCCGGCCAGCTCGAGCGCGCCCTGCAGGACGCCGGCCTCAAGGCCGACCAGGGCGCCATGCAGTTCTCGCTGCGCGACCAGAGCGGTGGGCAGCAATACGAGCCGGAGAGCCGCTCCGGCCACCGCGGCACTGGCCGCGGCACCGTCGAGGGCGGTGGCGAGTCCGGTGTGACGGAGCTGAGGGCCACCTACGGGCGGCTGTTCGGCCGGGCGACAGGGGTCGACATCCGGGTCTGACCCCCGGTTGCGATCGGCACACGAACCAGAAGGCGCAACGCCATGGCGACGAGCAGTGTCAACGGTACCCAATTCTCCGCGACGGCGGCCGTCACCTCTAATGGCGCCAAGCCGAACGACGCCATGGTCCTGGGAAACAACTTCCAGACCTTCCTGCAGATGCTGACGACGCAGCTGCAGAACCAGAACCCGCTCGATCCGCTCGACGCCAACCAGTTCACCCAGCAGCTCGTGCAGTTCTCGCAGGTCGAGCAGCAGCTCAAGACCAACCAGCAGCTCGAGACCCTGATCGCGCTGGAGAAGAGCGCGCAGACCACGATGGCGTTGGGCTATATCGGCTCCAAGGTCGCGGTCGACGGCACCAGCGCGAGCCTGCCGCAGGACGGCATGGCGACCTGGTCGTTCAACTCGCCGAAGCCGGCGACCGCCACGATCTCGATCTCCAACTCCGCCGGTCAGACGGTCTTCGCGGGGAACTACACGCTGCAGACCGGCGAGCAGAAGTTCACCTGGGACGGCCGCAGCAAGGACGGCACCAAATGGCCGCCCGGCGACTACAAGATCGCGATCAGCGCCGTCGACGCCGCCGGGAAGCCGGTCGCGGTCCCGACCGAGGTGACGGGCACGGTCGACTCCGTCGATCTGACCCAGACGCCACCGGTGCTCAGCGTCGGCGGGCAGACCTTCACGTTCGACAAGATCAAGCGCATCGTCAGCCGCTGACCCCCCGATCTTCTTATATTCCTGTCCGCGCCCGCCCGGCTCCCGGGCGGCGACCGACGGCCGCGCGAGCGTCCCGGCGAACCCGATGGCGCGCCCTTATCATATTGATGTCACACGATTTGCCGGCGCGTTGTGCAGCGCCCTTCGGGGGTTCCGACCGGGGGTCTTTAGCGGTCGATGTTTTCCCTTTTTTTACGGACGCTTAGCCAAATTTTAAGCGGGCGGGCCTATCGTGCAGGGGTGTTTTTCAGTTCCTGTAGCGTGAGTTCGTCCATGACCGAACCCCACCGCCCGAGGGTGAAGTATGTCATCGGGCCGGACGGTAGCCCTTTGACTATCGCCGACCTCCCCGCACCGGGCACGAAGCGTTGGGTGATCCGCCGCAAGGCCGAGGTCGTCGCCGCGGTTCGCGGTGGCCTCCTGTCACTCGAAGAGGCCTGCAGCCGCTACACCCTCACGGTGGAAGAGTTCCTGGCCTGGCAATACTCCATCGATCGCCACGGCCTCGCCGGCCTGCGCACCACGCGCCTGCAGCAGTATCGCCAGTAGCCCAACCGGCTCCCCTGCCCGGCGGACGCCCCTCGGGCCGCCGGACCACGCCCGCCGCCTGCGGGCCGCCGCCACGTCGGACGGACCTCCCCGGCCCCCCTGACCGCTCCGTTCGACCTGCCGGGCCGATGTGTCACCATCGGATCGGCGACAGGCCGCCTC
Organism: Rhodoplanes elegans; assembly: GCF_016653355.1. Lineage (GTDB taxonomy): Bacteria > Pseudomonadota > Alphaproteobacteria > Rhizobiales > Xanthobacteraceae > Rhodoplanes > Rhodoplanes elegans. The sequence goes on from NZ_NHSK01000092.1 coordinate 27,423, forward strand.
CGGGCGGCCTTTTCTTTTTCGGGCCGGAGGTGGCGTCGCGGTCCCGGTCGGGATCGTGACGGCACCGCACCCTTTCATTCCAACCCGGTCGATCGGTCCGGCGTCATTCCGGGGCGCGGCAAAGCCGCGAACCCGGAATCCAGCGGCGAGCTCCGCGGTCGCGGCTGGATTCCGGGTTCGGCGCGGAGCCTGTGCTCGGGCGGCGCGAAGCGCCGACCCGAGTGCGCCGCGCCGGAATGACCACCGCAGCCGGCGTCGCCACGGCGCCACAGTGCGTCCCGGCGGCCACGCGACCCCGATTTTCGCCCCGTGAAGCAATGGTTAACCATCGCGTTAACCAATTCGAAACCATGAACCCGGCAAAACTTGCCGGGTCGGTGATTTTCATCAGCCGACATAACAGGTTGGAAGTCACCCTCGCCTCAGGGTCGTGCCGTGGATGGTCTGATCACCTTCGTCAAGACACTCGGACCCGCGCGCATCGCCGCGATGGGCGCCGTCACGGCCGCCCTGATCGGGTTCTTCGCCTTCGTGATCCTCAAGGTGACGGCGCCCCAGATGGTGCCGCTGTTCACCGACCTCACGCTCGAGGACTCCTCGGCGATCATCAAGGATCTCGAACGCCAGAGCATCGCCTTCGAGCTCAAGAACGACGGCGCCATCATCATGGTGCCGAAGGAGAAGGTCGGCCGCCTGCGGATGAAGCTCGCCGAGGGCGGGCTGCCCAAGGGCGGCGGCATCGGCTACGAGATCTTCGACAAGTCGGACTCGCTCGGCACTACGAGCTTCGTGCAGAACATCAACCACCTGCGCGCCCTGGAAGGCGAGCTGTCCCGCACCATCCGGTCGCTCGACCGGGTCCAGGGCGCCCGCGTCCACCTCGTCATCCCCGAGCGGCCGCTGTTCTCGCGCGACAAGCTCGAGCCCTCCGCCTCGATCGCCCTCAAGGTCCGGGGCCAGCTCGAGACCCAGCAGGTGCGCGCCATCCGCCACCTCGTCGCCTCCGCCGTCAACGGGCTGAAGCCGGAGCGCGTCTCGGTGGTCGACGAGACCGGCCGGCTGCTCGCCGACGGCGCCGCCGGCGATGCCTACGGGGCGGGCGTGTCGGGCGACGAGCGCAAGATCGCCTACGAGCGCAACCTGCGCGATCAGGTCGAGTCGATCGTCACCTCGATCGTCGGCCCGGGCCGCGCCCGCGTGCAGCTCACCGCCGAGTTCGACTTCAACCGGGTGACCCAGACCCAGGACCGCTACGACCCGGAAGGTCGGGTGCTGCGCTCCAGCCAGACCCGCGAGGAGCAGTCGCAGACGACCGAGCAGCAAGGCCAGGTCAGCGTGTCGACCGAGTTGCCGAACGCCCAGCAGGGCCAGCCGGCGCAGCCGCCGAGCCCGCGCGACCAGAGCAAGAAGACCGAGGAGATCAACAACTACGAGATCACCCGCATCACCGAGACCAAGGTGATCGAGGGCGGTCGCGTCAACCGGGTCTCGGTCGCCGTGCTGGTCGACGGCGTCTACGGCCGCAACGACAAGGGCGAGCTGACCTACCAGGAGCGCAGCAAGGAGGAGCTCGACCGCATCGCCATGCTGGTGCGCTCGGCGATCGGCTTCGACCAGCGCCGCGGTGACCAGATCGAGGTGGTCAACCTGCGCTTCGCCGAGACGCAGAGCATCGCCATGCCGGATCAGAGCGGGTTCCTCGGCATGCTGCAGTTCACCAAGGAAGACATCATGCGGGCGATCGAGCTCGGCGTGATGCTGCTCCTCGGGCTCGTCGTCCTGTTCTTCGTGATCCGCCCGCTGGTCCGCCGCATCATCACGCCCGAGGCGATCGCCGCGCTGACCGGCGAGGCGCCGCTGCCGGCGCTCGCCGGCGTCCCGGCCAGCATCCCGGACGGCATCCCGCACAGCGAGGAGGAGGCCAAGGCGGTCTCCAGTCAGACCTCCAAGATGATCGAGTTCGCGCAGGTGCAGGGCAGCGTCCACGCCCAGTCGATCCAGAAGGTCGGCGAGCTCGCCGAACGCAACCCGCAGGAAACCGTGCAGATCCTGCGCCAGTGGCTGCACGAGCAGAAGTGATCCAGGGTCGAACCGATGGCCAAGAACGACCTCGAGACCGTGGTGGCCGCGCTGGCGGCGCGGCAGCCGGCCGGCGGCCCCTCCGTCAAGCTCACCGGCCCGGAGCGCGCCGCCGTGCTGCTGCTCGCGCTGGGCGACCAGTACGGCGCCAAGATCTGGCAGCTGCTCGACGACGACGAGCTGCGCACCCTGTCGGTGACCATGTCGAGCCTCGGCACGGTCCCGGCCGACGCGGTCGAGGAGCTGCTGCTCGAGTTCGTCTCGCGCCTCTCCGCCTCCGGCGCCCTGATGGGCACCTACGACGCCACCGAGCGCCTGCTCCAGCAGTACCTGCCGCCCGAGCGCGTCTCCGGCATCATGGACGAGATCCGCGGCCCCGCCGGCCGCAACATGTGGGAGAAGCTCTCCAACGTCCAGGAGGAGATGCTCGCCAAGTATCTGGAGAACGAGTACCCGCAGACCGTCGCCGTGGTGCTCTCCAAGCTCAAGCCCGAGCAGTCCGCCAAGGTGCTCGGCATCCTGCCCGAGGACGTCGGCATGGACGTCGTCAACCGCATGCTGCGGATGGAATCGGTGCAGAAGGAAGTGATCGAGCGGATCGAGCAGACGCTGCGCACCGAGTTCATGTCGAGCCTGTCGCAGACCCGTCGCCGCGACGCCCACGAGCTGATCGCCGAGGTGTTCAACAACTTCGACCGCCAGACCGAGACGCGGTTCATGACGGCGCTGGAGGAGACCAACCGCGAGAGCGCCGAGCGCATCAAGAGCCTGATGTTCACGTTCGACGACCTGATCAAGCTCGACAACGCCTCGGCCCAGACGCTGATGCGCCACATCGACAAGGACAAGCTGGCAATTGCGCTCAAGGGCGCCTCCGAGCCGGTGCGCAACTTCTTCATGCAGAACATGTCGTCGCGCGCCGCCAAGATGCTGAACGACGACATGGGCGCGCTCGGCCCGGTGCGGCTGCGCGAGGTCGACGAGGCGCAGGCGCTGCTCGTCAATCTCGCGAAGGATCTGGCCGGCAAGGGCGAGATCATGATCACCAAGAACCGCGCCGACGAAGAGCTGGTGTACTGAGGACCGCGATGAACCGTTCCCTGCACCCGCGCGCGCTCGTCCCGGTCCGGAGGGTCGTCCCGTGAACGCTCCGGCCAAGTTCCTGTTCGACCTCGACTTCGCCGCCCCGACCAAGGCCAAGGCGGAACCGACCATCTCGCCCGAGGACCACGAGGCGGCGATCGCGGCGGCCGAGAAGCGCGGCTATCAGAAAGGCCTCACCGCGGCCGAGGTACAGACGAGGACGCAGGCCGAGCGGCAGACCGCCGCCGCCTTCGACCGCATCGCCGCCGCGATGGGGATCGCCGCGGCGCAGCTGCCGGCGATCACCACCAAGCTCGAGGCCGACGCCGTCGAGGTCGCCACGGCGATCGCCCGCAAGCTGGCGCCGGCGCTGATCGCCGAGGAGCCCTTCGCGGAGATCGGCGCGCTGATGTCGGCGTGCCTCGGCGAGCTGTTGAGCGCCCCCCATGTGGTGGTGCGCGTGAACGAGGCGCTCTACGACCTCGCGCGTGAGAAGCTCGCCGCGATGGCGAAGGCGCGCGGCTTCGAGGGACGGCTGGTGGTTCTGGGCGCCGCCGACATTCCGCCCGGCGACTGCCGGATCGAATGGGCGGACGGCGGGCTGGTGCGCGACCGCGCCGAGATCGAGGCGGCGATCGACGAAGCGGTGACGCGCTACATCGACGCGCGCCGCGGCGGCAACGGGTGACGTGGGAGGGACGTGATGGCCACCGACGAGACAAAAGTTCCCTTCCCCAATCTCGACACCGACCACAGCATCGTCGAGCAGGAGACCGACCTCGCGGAAGCCGAGGCGACGACCCACGCGGCCTCCGATCTGGAAGCCGTATTCGACGTGCCCGTGCAGGTCTCGGCCGTGCTCGGACGTGCCCGCATGGAGGTGGGGGAGCTCCTCAAGCTCGGCCCCGGCGCCGTGCTGGAGCTCGACCGCCGGGTCGGCGAGGCGATCGACATCTACGTCAACAACCGGCTCGTCGCCCGCGGCGAGGTGGTGCTCGTCGAGGAGAAGCTCGGCGTGACCATGACGGAAATCATCAAGGCGGATCGCGCGTGATGCGACGGGCTTCCGCGACATCCGATAGAGCGGCGCGACAGGCCCACGCGGTCGAGCGCCCGCGAGCGACGGAGCAAGTGTGATGCGCCTCCTGATCGTCGGCACCCTGAAGGGCCAGCTCACCGTGGCGACCAAGATCGCCATGGACAAGGGCGCGAGCGTCACCCACGCCGAGAGCAGCGACCAGGCCATGGCGGTGCTGCGCTCGGGACGCGGCGCCGACCTGATGATGGTCGACGTCGCCCTCGACATCCGCGAATTGGTGCTGCGGCTCGAGGCCGAGCACATCCACGTTCCGATCGTCGCCTGCGGCACCACCAACGACGCGCGCGCCGCCGTCGCGGCGATCCATGCGGGCGCCAAGGAATACATCCCGCTGCCGCCGGATCCGGAGATGATCGCGGCCGTGCTGGCCGCCGTCGCCGACGATTCGCGCGAGCTCGTCTATCGCGACCAGGCGACCGCCAATGTCGTGAAGCTCGCTCAGCAGATCGCGCCGTCCGACGCCTCGGTGCTGATCACGGGCGAGTCCGGCACCGGCAAGGAGGTGCTGGCCCGCTACGTCCACGGCCGCTCCAACCGCTCGCGCGGGCCGTTCATCTCGGTCAACTGCGCGGCGATTCCCGATCAGCTCCTCGAGTCCGAGCTGTTCGGCCACGAGAAGGGCGCCTTCACGGGCGCGGTCGCCCGCCGCGTCGGCAAGTTCGAGGAGGCGAACGGCGGCACGCTGCTGCTCGACGAGATCTCCGAGATGGAGGTGCGGTTGCAGGCCAAGCTGCTGCGCGCCCTGCAGGAGCGGGTGATCGACCGGGTCGGCGGCACCCGGCCCGTGCCGGTCGACATCCGCATTCTCGCCACCTCCAACCGCAACCTCGCCGAGGCGGTGCGGGAGGGGACGTTCCGCGAGGACCTGCTGTTCCGCCTCAACGTCGTGAATCTCAAGATCCCGCCGCTGCGCGAGCGGCCCGGCGACATCCTCGAGCTCGCCCATCACTTCGTGCGCAAATACGCGCAGGCGAACGGCGTGCCGGTGCGGCCGCTGTCGGCCGACGCCAAGCATCAGCTCACCGTGAACCGCTGGCCCGGCAACGTGCGCGAGCTCGAGAACACGATGCACCGGGCCGTGCTGCTCGCCATCGGCGACGAGATCGGTGCCGACGCGATCCTCACCCCGGACGGCGAGCGCCTCGACCAGACGCGCCCGGCCGCCGTCGAGCACGCGACGCTCGCCGCCGAGGCGGTGACCCGGGCGCTGGTCGGCCGCACGGTCGCCGACGTCGAGCGCGATCTGATCCTGGAGACGCTGAAGCACTGCCTGGGCAACCGCACCCACGCCGCCAACATCCTCGGCATCTCGATCCGGACGCTGCGCAACAAGCTCAACGAGTATTCGGCCGAGGGCGTGCCGGTGCCGGCGCCGCACGGCGGCACGAGCCCGCACGGCGACGTGCGCATGGCCGGCTGAGAGGGCGTGCCGTGCCGACCCCCGCGTTCGCTCCCGCCTCCGCCGTCATCGTCTCGGCGTGGCGCGACTCAATCTCGCCACGGTTTCGGATTCGCCTGATGGTCGCGGCGATTCGTCCGTCGTCCGTCGCCCCCGAACCGTCCGCACGATCCGGGAGCCGGATGCCATGAGGACCGCAGCCCAGCCGAAATCGCGTCCGCGCCCGGTGCGCTTCCGCGGCCGCTCCTACATGGCGTTCGCGCTGGCACCGGAGCTGCCGATCCCGGAATGGCTCTCCGACATCGACGGCGCGATCGGCCGCTCGCCCGGCTTCTTCGCCGGCCGGCCGGCCGTGCTCGACCTCGCCGGGCTGACGCTGTCGAAGGGCGAGATCCACGACCTGATCCGCGAGCTGCAGGGCCGCGGCATCCGCATCATGGGGCTGGAAGGCGGCGACGCCGACTACGGCGCCGAGCTGCCGCCGGTGCTCACCAGCGGCCGCGGCACCTTCTCGGCCGCCGAGGGCGGCCCGGCCGCCGAGGGCGGCGCGTCGGGGGAGAGCGGCGCGGCCGATCCCGCGCAGGCGCCGCCGGCAGCGGCCGAGCCGGCGCCGACGGCCCAGGTGACATCCGCTCAGGTGACCCGCATCGTCCCGGCGGCGCCGCCGCAGCCGGTCGGCTCGCTCACCATCGCCGAGCCGGTCCGCTCCGGCCAGACCATCTATCACCCGCACGGCGACATCATCGTGCTGGGCGCCGTCTCGTCGGGCGCCGAGATCGTCGCCGGCGGCTCGATCCACATCTACGGGACGCTGCGCGGGCGGGCGCTGGCGGGCGCCGGCGGCGATTGCCGCGCCCGCATCTTCTGCCGCCGGACCGAGGCCGAGCTGCTCGCCATCGCCGGCTACTACCGCACCGTGGACGACCTTGAACCATCGCTCCGCAACCGGCCGATCCAGGCCTGGCTCGAGGGCGAGACCATGCTGATAACCGCACTCGACTGAGGCAGGGAGAGGGGACCGACAATGGCCAACGTGGTCGTCGTGACATCTGGGAAGGGAGGCGTGGGCAAGACCACCACCACGGCCGCCCTCGGCGCGGCCCTGGCGCAGACGGGACAGACCGTCGCGGTGGTGGACTTCGACGTCGGCCTGCGCAACCTCGATCTCGTGCTCGGCGCCGAGCGGCGCGTCGTGTTCGATCTGATCAACGTCGTGCAGGGCGCCGCCAAGCTTCAGCAGGCGCTGATCCGCGACAAGCGCATCGAGACGCTGTGGCTGCTGCCCGCCTCGCAGACCCGCGACAAGGACGCGCTCACCGACGACGGCGTGACCCGCGTCATCGAGGAGCTGCGCCAGCGCTTCGACTGGGTGCTGTGCGACAGCCCGGCCGGCATCGAGCGCGGCGCCCAGCTCGCGATGCGGCACGCCGACCAGGCCGTCATCGTCACCAATCCCGAGGTCTCGTCGGTGCGCGACAGCGATCGCATCATCGGCCTCCTCGACGCCAAGACGGTGCGGGCGGAACGCGGCGAGCGCATCGCCAAGCACATCCTGGTGACGCGCTTCGATCCGGCCCGCGCCTCCAAGGGCGAGATGCTCGGCATCACCGACATCGTCGAGATCCTGTCGCTGCCGCTGCTCGGCATCATTCCCGAGAGCCAGGAGGTGCTGCGCGCCTCCAATCTCGGCACGCCGGTGACGCTCAGCAACCCGGCGAGCGCGCCCGCCCGCGCCTATGCCGAGGCGGCCCGCCGCCTCGAAGGAGAAGACCTCGACATCGTCGTCCCGACCGAGAAGCGCAGCCTGCTCACCAAGCTGTTCGGACGGAGAGCCGCATGATCTGGAGCTGGTTCAAGCGCCGCCACTCCGCGCCGATCGCGCGCGAGCGGCTGCAGATTCTGCTCGCCCACGAGCGATCCCCCCTCGGCCGCTCGTCCAACCTGGTCTCGCTCCTGCAGGACGAGATCGTCGCGGTGATCTCGCGCCACGTCTTCGTCGATCCCGACCACGTCCAGGTCAAGATGGACCGCGGTGCGACGATCTCCACGCTGGAGATCGAGATCGAGATCCCCAACATGGTGGCCCCGCCGCTCGCGGCGACGTGCTGACGACGCGACCTGGCAAGCTCGGCGCGAGCCTCGTTCTCGGTTCACCTCTCCCCAGCGGGGAGAGGTCGGACTTTGCGCCGAAGGCGCGACGTCCGGGTGAGGGGGTGCCGAGGCCAGCCGACCGGCGCCGTAAACCCTCACCCCCGGTCGCGAGCTTCGCTCGCGCCCGACCCTCTCCCTCAGGGAGAGGGTGTCGGTGCCTGCGGCCACTCCACAGACCGGACCAGACGCGCCGCTAACAATGGAACAACGGCGCCCATGCGCATTCGCCCCGCCACGCCCGCCGACGCCGATGCGTTGTGGCGGATCCTCGAGCCGGTGATCCGGGCCGGCGAGACCTATCCGCTGCCGCGCGACCTTTCGCGCGACGACGCTCTCGCCTATTGGCTGTCGCCGGCCCACGAGGTGCATGTCGCCCTCTACGAGGACGGCGACCGCGAAGCGATGGTCGGCACCTATTATTTGAAAGCCAACAACGCCGGCGGCGGCGCCCACGTCGCGAACTGCGGCTACATGGTCGCGGCGGACGCCGCCGGCCGCGGCGTCGCGCAGGAGATGTGCGCGCACTCGCTGGCGCGCGCCAAGGCGCGGGACTTCCGGGCGATGCAGTTCAATTTCGTGATCAGCTCGAACGAGCGCGCCGTGCGGCTGTGGCAGCACATGGGCTTCGCCGTGGTCGGCCGCCTGCCGGGCGCCTTCGAGCACCCGACCAAAGGCTATGTCGATGCGCTGGTGATGTTCCGGGACTTGTAGACTTGTAGGGTGGGCAAAGGCGCGGGACGCGCCGTGCCCACGCGGTCTCACGCAGCCGATCCGATGGACGGCGTGAACATAGCGCGCTTTCGGCGCGCCTTTGCCCACCCTACGGCTCGCTTCATCATCGGTTGCCGATTTCGTCGCCAGCCTGCCTTTGACGGACCAGTAAGATTTTCGGGGCAGAAAGGTACTAGTACAATCGGCACGAACTTTCGACTCGTCATTCGCGGGCTCGTCCCGCGAAACCATCGTGTAAAAAACTGCGACTTCATATCGATAGACCGCCTGATCAAGTCCGGCGGTGACGACCGACGGATCGCTGCCCGGCGCTTTTGGTAATTGTTGCTTAGCCTAGTTGCGCGCATGGCCGCCTGGGAGGTTTCCATGATCTTCAATCCGTTCGGGAAGAGAAGCACAGGCCCCGGAGAACCGCCGGCACCACAATTGGACTCCTCGGAGGTCCGAGGCAGCTTCGGAAAAAGAAACACAGCAGCGGCAGACGGCCAAGCCACGCAGCCAAAGGAACAGCGATCCGATGGCACTCCCGCTGACGGGGGACGCCTGATCAATCTCGAAAGCCGATATCCTTGGAGCGGCCAGCCGGACTATGCCGCCTGCAACATCGCGCTGGGCAGCCTCATTCACAATGTCACCGCCAAATTGGCGGTGGACGATCGCATCCATGCGGAAACATGTGTCGCGGCAATCGGGGCGATCACCGGATTCGCGGCGCAACGCGCCATGATCACCCGGCTCACCGAAACAGGCGATCACGCCGGCCTGAGCCAGATCCATCGGGTCATGACGAAGGATGGCGGGACATACTTCTTCGGCGAACCGCTCAACCAGATGCTCATCGCGATGTCCGACGCCGAGGCGGGTGAGAAACTGTGGCCGCTGGCAGCCGGTGCGGCTGTCGCGGCGGGTCTGGATCCGCGTCACCTGCCAAATCTCGACGCCATGTTCTCGCACGTCGCGGAAACCATCGGCGGAGACCTCGAAGGTATGCCATCGGTGCCCCGCGAGCACTTCCCCTTCTTTCCCGTCAGAGAATTGTTGAAGGCCGTGTGGCCATTGGCGCTGATCTGCTTCAGCGGCCGCGGTCCGGCTGGATCGCCCCATCTCGGCGAGGCGAGCATCAGGTTCTGGCCTGCCATCGCAGCGCATGCCGCCAATGCCTTAATTCGGCAAGTGCAGCCTGTTCTCGCTCCCGGTGTTGCACTCACCATCGTCATGGAGGCGGCGATCTACGCGTCGAAACTGGACCCGACCACGATATGAACGCCACCCGCCGCCTTGACGCAGCATCGGGGCGCGCGCAGCAAGAGCTGACAGATCCCGGCCGGCGACCTCTCCCCGCGCGCGGGGAGAGGTGAAAAGGGGCGCCTCGTTTCTGGCCCTGGGTCCCGGCTCACGCTGCACCGCTTCGCGGCGCAGCGCGTCCGGGACACGAAGCCCGACTACGGCGTCGCCGTCATCGCCTCGGGCTTGGTGCGCTGGCGCTTGATCATCAGCTTGTTGAGCGCGCCGAGATAGGCCTTGGCGGAGGCGACCAAAGTGTCGGGATCGGCGCCCTTGGCCGTGACGGTCTTGTCGTTCTCGGAGAGGCGGACCGACACCTCGGCCTGCGCATCGGTGCCCTCGGTGACGGCGTGCACCTGATAGAGTTCCAGGTTCGCCTCGTTGGGCACCAGCGCCTTGATGCAGTTGAACACCGCGTCGACCGGGCCGTTGCCCTCGCACTCCTCGATCGCCGTGCGGCCCTCGATGTTGAGCTTCATGGTGGCGCGCTGCGGCCCGTGCGTGCCGGCGATCACCGACAGCGACACCAGCCGGATGCGATCCTGGGCGGTGGCGATCTCCTCGTCGACCAGCGCCTCGATGTCCTCGTCGTAGACGTGCTTCTTGCGGTCGGCCAGCGCCTTGAACCGCACGAAGGCATCCTCGAGCTGATTGCCGGCGAGCTTGTAGCCCAAGTCCTCCAGCTTGCGGATGAAGGCGTGGCGGCCGGAATGCTTGCCCATCACCAGCGAGGTCTGCTTCACGCCGACGCTCTCCGGCGTCATGATCTCGTAGGTCTGGGCGTTCTTGAGCATGCCGTCCTGATGGATGCCGCTCTCGTGCGCGAAGGCGTTCCGGCCGACGATCGCCTTGTTGTACTGCACCGGGAACGAGGTCACGGCCGAGACCAGCTTGGAGGCGCGGGTCAGCATGGTGGCGTCGATGTTGGTCCACCAGGGCAGCACCTCGTTGCGCACCTTCATGGCCATCACGACCTCTTCCAGCGCGGTGTTGCCGGCGCGCTCGCCGATGCCGTTGATGGTGCATTCGATCTGGCGCGCTCCGCCGCGCACGCCGGCGAGCGAGTTGGCGACGGCGAGGCCCAGATCGTCGTGACAGTGCACCGAGAACACGGCGCGGTCGGAGTTCGGCACGCGCTCGCGCACCGTCTTGAACAGGTTGTAGTACTCCTCCGGCGTCGTGTAGCCGACCGTGTCCGGGATGTTGATGGTCGTCGCGCCGGCCTTGATGGCGGCCTCGACGCAGCGGCACAGGAAGTCGATCTCGGTGCGGGTGCCGTCCTCGGACGACCACTCGACGTCGTCCGTGTAGTTGCGGGCGCGCGTCACCTGCGCGATCACCATCTCGTAGACCTCGTGCGGCTCCTTCTGGAGCTTGTGCTTCATGTGCACGGGCGAGGTGGACAGGAAGGTGTGGATGCGCTTGCGCGCCGCCGGCTTGATCGCCTCGGCGCAGCGGTCGATGTCCTTGAAGGCTGCGCGGGAGAGGCCGCAGACGACGGCATTCTTGGTCCGCTTGGCGATCTCGTTGACGGCGAAGAAGTCGCCCTCCGAGGCGATCGGGAAGCCGGCCTCGATGACGTCGACGCCCATCTGGTCGAGCAGCTCGGCAACCTCGAGCTTCTCCTCGTGAGTCATGGTGGCGCCGGGCGACTGCTCGCCGTCGCGCAGCGTCGTGTCGAAGATGACGACGCGGTCCTTGTCGGAGTGAGCGTGCGCGGTCGGCGCGGCCGGGTGTTGCGCGGTCATGGAAAGAAATCCTTCTCGAAGAGCGTGCGCCTCGTCGGGGCGCGTCCGGGTTCCGTCTCGGATCCCCTGAGCGCCCAGGCGCGTCGCGCCCTGCCGGCCCTCAGGGGCAGCTAAGGAGAAGGAGGCCGGAAATCAGGGCAGCCGCGGACGGGGCCGAAACGACCCGATCCAAGAGCGCGCGATGCTGGCGGCGCGGCGACATGCCCGATCCTCTGTGCCCGTCACGGTGCCCGACACGTGTTGACGCGGCGTTACCGAAGACGCAACGCCGCCCTTGTAACGTGCGTCGGCCGGCGGGGCAAGCCGGTGCGACGGCTTTGGTTGCATCCTCCGCCCCGAGGTCAACGCAACCCTTGATTGCACGCAATCGCCAGCCCATGCCGTGCGATTCGTCGCTGCCGGGATCGTGGCGGCGCCCGCTCCGGACGACCGCGCCACCCCGCGGGCGGTCGCAGGGGCGCGCTCGTCGCAGAAGGTTGATCGATGGTGACCGGGCCGAAGACGCCCGATAATCGAGTGGATTATACCTGCCGGGCAGGCTTCCGGCACCCTGTGCGGGCCCGACCACACCCCGGCGGCTAAATTTACACGATCATGCCGACGCGGTAGATTCATCCGGTCTGCGTATTTCGTCGGGAGAGGACAACCTGAAAGGCACCCACGCTCGGGTGAAGGGTTACTCAAATGAATTATTGGATTGCTGCTTTCGCCGTCGCCCTGGTCGTGGTCATCGGCGCTGCCGCCGGCCCGCTCGGTGCCGCGGTTTCCGTGATCGCCTTCGCCGCCACCCTGTTCCTGCTGTGGGCCCACAAGCTGGGCTTCCTCAACGCATGGACGCGGTTCGGCCTGGATCGCTTCGCGGCGCCCTTCCTGGAGGGTGACAACTACGATCGGCTGTCGCTGATCGCCTCGGACGGCGAGAAGCTCGCCAAGGCCTGCACGGTCGCGGTGGTGCTGATCGCCCTGTCGCTGCTGCTGCCCGCCTACCAGGTCGGCATCCTGGTGGCCGGCGTCGGCGCCTGGTACCTCTACCAGATCCGCCGCGCCAACGCCCCGGCCAAGGCCGCGCCGGCGACGCTCGAGCTTCCGGCCGCCAAGGGTGGGGCCTTCAAGCCCGCCGAGGCCCGCACCGAGACGCGCGTCAACTGAGACGACCGATCGGGAGGCGGCGCCGCGCGCGTCGTCTCCCGTTCGCCCTGCCCCCGACCGTCGCGCTCTTGCTCACGCGACGCCGCCGCCGGCCTCACGGCGGAGGTGAGGAGTGGTTCGCCGCGTCGCCGGCGCCGATCGTCTCAGACCCTCCCTCCGATCCAAACGATCGCGGTTACGCTGCGCTGCCTCGGCGAAGGCATCGTGTCCCGGGCGCGGCGCGAAGCGTCGCGAACCGGGACCCAGGGGCGATCAAGCGCGGCGGTCGAAGAACCTCTTTCTCCATGCGGCCCGTCGTGCCGCGCCTGAGCCCCGGCTCTGCGGCGCAACAGGCCTGCGGCCTGCTGCGCCTTGTCCAAGGCACGAGGCTGCGTCCTCAGATCCCGCATAATCCGACCCGATCACTCGACCGCGGCCGGCTTGGGCGCGAAGAACGGGAACGGTCCCGGCGCGCGCTGCACATAGGCCTGGTGGGTGACGAGGCCGGTGCCCTCGATCCACTTGTGCAGCAGGAAGGCCGGCGGCTCGAGCACGAAGTCGGAGGCCGCGTCCGGCGTCAGCGTCAGCGTCACCTGATGGGCGACCGAGGGCGCGATCTGGCAGATCGTGCCGGCCCAGCGCACCGCGACCGGCCGGTGATGATGCCCGGTGATCACGCGCTCGACCTGCGGGTTCGCCTCGACGATCGCGGCGAAGTGCTCGGCCCCGTCGAGCAGGCGGATGCGGTCCATGTGGCCGATGCCGCAGACGAAGGGCGGATGGTGGACGGCGACGATCGTGGGCACCTCGGGCGCGGCGCCGAGCGCGTCGGCCAGGAACGTGAGCGACTCGGGCTCCAGCCGGCCGGCGCCGTGGCCCTCCCACAGGCTGTCGAGCCCGACGATCCGCACCGGTCGGGTCTCGATCACGAAGTCGAGCCGCCCCTCCGCCGGCAGGTAGCCCTTCGGCCCCAAGGCCGCCCGCAGGGTGGCGCGGCGGTCGTGATTGCCCGCGATGCAATAGACCGGCATCGGCAGCCGGTCGAACAGGCCCGCGAGGAACGCGTACTCTTCCGGCAGCCCGGCGTCGGTGAGATCGCCCGTGACGATCACGAGGTCGGGCGCCGGCTGCAGCCGGGCGAGGGCGTGGACGGCCTGTTCGGCATAGGCGTTCGTCTCGGAGACGCCGTAGGCGAGCACGCCGGCGGGCCGGACGTGAAGGTCGGAAATCTGGGCGATCAGCATGCGTCGGGGCTCGGGGTCGTGACAGGGTCGGTGTCGGGAAACACGTGTAGGCGGGCCGGGTCGATGGTGAGCGCGACCGAGTCGCCGACGGCCACCCGCCATGATGCCGGAACATCGGCCTCGACGACATGGCCGGCGACGTCGAGGCTCAGCCGGCGATGCGCGCCGAAGAAGGTCGCGGCGGTGACGCGCGCCGGAATCGTGTCGGTCCCGGCCGGGCCGAGCGTGACGGCCTCGGGTCGGAAATGCACCACCTCGGCGGTCGCGCCGGGCACCAGCCGGCCGGGCAGCCGGTTCATGGTGCCGACGAAGCGTGCGACGAAGGCGTCCGCCGGACGCTCGTAGATCGCCTCGGGCGCGTCGCGTTGGACGATGCGGCCATCGCGCATCACGGCGATGCGGTCGCCGATCGCCATCGCCTCGGCTTGGTCGTGAGTCACGTGAATGGCCGTGATGGCGAAGCGCCGCAGCAGCGCCGCGAGCTCGATCCGCAGCCTCTCCCGCAAGGCCGCGTCGAGCGCCGACAGCGGCTCGTCGAGCAGCAGAATCTTCGGGCGGATCGCGATGGCGCGGGCGAGCGCGACACGCTGGCGCTGACCGCCCGAGATACGGTCGACCGGCCGGTCCGCGAGCTGCTCGAGCCCGACCATCTCCAGAAGGCGCGCCACCTCGGCGTCGCGCACGGCGCGCGGCTCGCCCCGCACCTTCAGGCCGTAGCCGACATTCTCGGCGACCGTCATGTTGGGAAACAGCGCGTAGGACTGGAACACCATGCCGACGCGGCGGCGCTCGATCGGCGTCGCCGTCACGTCGATGCCGTCGAACAGCACGGCGCCGCCCGGATCGGGCGCTGCGAGCCCGGCGACGAGTCGCAAGAGCGTCGTCTTCCCGCAGCCCGAGGGGCCGAGCAGGACGAGGATCTCGCCGGCCGGCAGGTCGAGATCGGTCGGGGCGAGCGCAACCACGCCGCCCGGAAACGTCTTTCCGGCACGGCGCACCGACAGCGTCGCGCCGTGCGCCGCGCCCTCTCCTGCCGTCACGGCCGGACCTCCTTCCGCCCGCCGAGTCGCGCCAAAAACTGCATGGCGATCAGGAGCGGCACGATCATCAGGAAGAACACGAGTGTGTAGGCCGAGGCGATCTCCAGCCGCATCGAGGCGTAGGAGTCGGCGAGCCCCACCGGCAGCGTCTTGGTCAAGGGCGTGTGCAGCATCCATGTGAGATTGAACTCTCCGATCGAGAGGGTGACGACGGTGAGGGCGCCGGCGAGAATTCCGGGTCGTGCGTTGGGCAGCATCACATCGACGAAGCGCCGCCATGGCGAGGCGCCGAGCGAGGCGGCGCCCTCGTCGAGGAGCCGCCAGTCGATCGACTGCAGCACCGCCATCACGGAGCGCAGCATGAAGGGCAGCGTGTAGAGCACGTGGCCGACCACGATGAAGGCGGAGGAGCCGCGGAATTCGCGCACGCCCCCGTAGGTGATGATCAGGGCGAGCGCGAGCGCCAGCCCGGGGATCGCCAGCGGCAGCGTGACGATCTCCTCGACGATGCGGGCGAGCCTGCCGCCGCGCCGCACCAGCGCATAGGCGGCCGGCACACCGATCAGCAACGTGACGATGAGCGTCGCGAGCGCGATCACGACGGACCGGAGAATGGTGTCGGCATAGAGCCGCCAGACTTCGAAAATCCAGTCGAGCGTCAGGCCCTCGGAGAGACCGCGTGCATAGGAGACCGAGACGCCGGCCAACATCGAGACGATCGCCGGCACGACGAGAAAGCCGGCGACCAGCACGGTGACGAATCCGGCGGCGAGCGTGGTGATCCGCATGGCTCAGCCCGCCGCCGCGACGTTGCCGGTGGCGTTGCGCGCGATCGCGAGCGCGCCCCACGTGACGAGGCCGAGCGCGATCGACAGCGCCGCCGCGATGGCGACGTTCCCGCCGAGCGTGAACTCGGTGTAGATCACCATGGGCAGCACGTCGATGCGGGTGGCGAGCGTGAACGCCGTGCCGAAGGCGCCCATCGCGGTCGCGAAGCACAGCGCACCGGCGGCCGTGAGGGCCGGGGCCAGCGCCGGCAGCACGACGTCGCGCTGGATACGCCACGGCCCGGCGCCGAGCGAGCGCGCCGCCTCGACGAGCGACGGATCGAGCTTCTCGACCGCCGCCATCACGGTGAGGATGACGCGCGGGATCGAGAAGTAGAGATAGCCGACCAGCAGCCCGGTCAGCGAGTAGGCGAAGACGATGCGGCTGCCCCCTAGAACCTCGGACGCCTGCCCGACGAGGCCGAGCCGGCCGCCGAGCAGGATCACCATGAAGCCGACGACGACGCCCGGGAACGCGAGCGGAAAGGTGAGCATGGCGACGAGCAGATCACGTCCGGGGAAGCGCCGCACCGCCAGGAACTGCGCCGCGACGGTGGCGATCGCCAGCGTGAGAACCGTGGTCGCCGCCGCGACCATCAGGGTCGAGATCATGGTGGCGCGATAGCGCGGCTCGGTGAGCACGGCGAGATAGGCGCCCCACCCGAGCTTGCCCGAGCCCGCGACCGGCACCAGCGCGGCCATCGGCACGAGCAGGAACGCCAGCACGAACACGCCGGCGGGAAGCAGGAGGAGGATCTCGAAGCGGCGGGGCATTCGGGCTTTCGGCGGTGCATTGGATGGGACGGATTGGACCGCAGCATTAGCGACGGGCACGTGTCACCTCTCCCCAGCGGGGAGAGGTCGGACTTCGCGCCGAAGGCGCGAGGTCCGGGTGAGGGGGTGCCGAGGCCAGACAATTCGCGCCGTAAACCCTCACCCCGCGCGCGAGCTGCGCTCGCGCCCGACCCTCTTGTCGCGCAAGAGCGCGACCCTCAGGGAGAGGGTCACGCCGCGTCCGCGGCTGGCGCTGGACTCACCGCACCTCGGCGAGGTAGCGGTCGGAAAACGTCTTCTGGATCTTCTCGGCGGCGCCCCAGTCGATGTCCTTGACGCGGTCGTAGTCGGTCTTGGGCAGGAACTTGGCCGCCACCTCGGCCGGCATCTCGATCGGGCGCGCCGGACGCAGATAGGCGTTGGTCCAGACGAGCTGGCCCTTGTCGGAGAGCAGATAGTCGAGCACGCGCTTCGCCTCGGCGGCGTGCGGCGCGCCCTTCACCAGCGTCATCACATAGGGGAACGACACCGAGCCCTCGCACGGGATGACGAAGGCGAACTTGCCCTTCTCGGTGTACTTCGCCCGGTAGGCGTTGAAGTCGTAGTCGAACAGGATCGGGATCTCGCCCGAGACGACGCGCGCATAGGACGTCTGCTGCGGCACGATCGGATCGTTCTTGGCGAGCTCCTTGAAGAAGGCGAGTCCCGGCTCGACGTTCTCCAGCGTGCCGCCGAGCGCCAGGTTGACCGCGATGGCACCGACATAGCCGACCGCCGCCGAGGTCGGGTTCAGATAGCCGACGAGACCCTTGTAATCGGGCTTCTTCAGATCGGCCCAGCAGGCCGGCACGGGCTTGCCCCGCAGCGCGTCGACGTTGACGAACAGACCCAGCGTGCCCTGATGCACGGTCCACCAGTGACCGTCCTTGTCCTTCAGGCCGTCGGGAATCTTGTCGAACAGCGCCGGCTGATAGGCCTCGGTCACGCCCTCGGCCTTCGCCTTGATGCCGAACGTGATGCCGTAATAGGCCATGTCGGCGACGGGGCTCGCGCGCTCGGCGAGGATCTGCGACAGCGCCTGGCCGGAGTTCTTGTTGTCGTGCGGCATGGTGATGCCGAGGTCTTGATGGACCGCCTTCAGCATCGCGGCCCAGTCGGCCCATTGCGGCGGGCAGTTGTAGCAGATCGCGGTGCCGCCCTGCTGCGCCTGTGCGGCCGGCACGCCGGGCAGGAGCGGGGTGGCGAGCAGCGTCGCGGCGGCGAGGCCGAGAACAATCCGGCGGGTCGTCATGAGGGTCTCCGTGGGTGACTCAGCGGGGAGCGTTCTGGGCGTCGGCGAGCGTGCCGCCCGGGCGAAACAGATGCGGCAGCGACACGACGCGGGCCGCCGTGGCGGCGTTGCCGGCGACGAGGTCGAGCAGCATGGCGGCGGCGGCGGCGCCCATGGCGCGGGCCGGCCATTCGATGGTGGCGAGCGCCGGCGCGATCAGCCGGCCGATGGCAATGCCGTCGAAGCCGGCGACCGACACGTCCTCCGGCACCGAAAGCCGGAGGCGGCACAGCGCCGCGACGACGCCGATCGCCAGCAGATCGTTGGAGGCGACGATGGCGGTCGGCCGCGACTGTGCCATCAGCTCGGAGAGGTCGATGCGGTCCGGCCCGTCGATGAAGTCGATCTCGACCGGCGGCGCGACCGGCAGCCCGGCGGCGGCGAGCACGTCGCACACGCCCTCGTAACGTGCTCGCGCCCGGTCCGACGCGGCGAAACGCCCGGCGACGAACGAGATGCGGCGATGGCCGTGGCGGATCAGCGCCGCGGCGATCTCGCGCCCGGCGCCGCGATTGTCGACCGTCACGACGGCGTCGCCCGCCGCGCCCGCCTCGTTGAACAAGAGCACGGTCGGGATGCCGGCCGCCGCGGCGCGGACCCTCGCCTCGCTCGCCGCCGGATCGCAGACGGTGAGCACCAGGCCGGCGGGACGCTCGGCGATCAGCGGCGCGATCGCCTCGACCTCGCGGCCCGGCTCGTAGTCGGACTGCGCGATCAGCACCGCATGGCCGGCGCGGCGCGCCGTCTCCTGGAGACCTGCGAGGCAGTCGGCGAACACCGGATTGGTGACGCTCGGCACCAGCACCCCGATGGTGCGGCTGCGCTTGAGCACCAGGCTGCGGCCGACCTCGCTCGGCCGGAAGTCGAGCTCGGCGACGGCGGCCGCGATGCGCCGGCGCAGCGCCGCGCTCACCGGGCCGGAGTCGTTGACGACACGGCTCACGCTGGCGATCGAGCAGCGCGCCTTTCTGGCGACGTCCTTGATGGTCGTCGCGCGCCGCGGCGCGTCGTCGCTTGTCTCAGGAGTGTCGCAGAGCGCGGAGGGGTCCATGAGCGGCCGTGCGCCGAGGCTGGTGTAAACGTTTTCACCAGCACCCTAGCGAGGCTGCATGACAGCGGCGCGACAGGCGGTCGGGGGCGCGGTGCAACGTCGGGGCGACGCCGGTCACTCGGCTTCACAGGGGATGGGGCAAGGCTCGAAGCTCTCCTCGTCGTGCTCCGCACGGGCGAGGTTTTGCAGCACGCTCCGTCGTCCCGGGGCGGCGCGAAGCGCCGAGCCCGGGACCCATACGCCCTGTCTTCGTGAGTCACCGACACCGGGCGTATGGATCCCGGGCTCGCGAACCTTAAGGTTCGCGCCCCGGGATGACCGAGTCATCCAGAGCCGTTGCCTGCGTGGACAACGACCATCGAGAGTCTGTGCCCTGGCACTCGTCTCGGCGCCGATGCGCTCAGTCCCAGGCGTGCAGAAGATAGGCCCGGACGAAATCGAGGACGCCGGGGCCGAGATCGTCCGGGCCGTGCGCGGCGACGATGGCGGACAACTCGGGATCCACCTCGGACGCGATATGGGCACGCGCCGTCGCGCACAGCGCGGCCGTGGTCGTGTGCGCCTCGAGCAGGCGGATGACGGCGAGCAGCCGCCCGGCCTTCACGATCGCCCACGGACCGGCCGTGTAGGCATCAGCACCGATGCCGGTCTCTTCGAAAATCTCGCGCACGACGCTGCCGGCGAAGTCGACGATGCCGCCGCGGGCATCGCTCGGATCCGGCGTGCCGCAGGGGAAGTAGACCTGGCCCTGGTTCGCCGTGCCGGCCGCCATCTCGCCGAGCAGGAAGCCGCCGTCGGTGCCGCGCAGCGCGCCCATGGCGAAGGCGTTGGTCACGGTCGGGTCCGGCCAGCCCCAGTCGCGCCACGCCATGAAGCTCGCATAGTCGGTCTCGAACAGGCGCGCCCGCAGCGTGCCGCCGTCGACGGTCCAGTCGCGCATCAGCAGCACGCGGCCGTTCCAGACATGCGGCAGGTGGCGCCGGAGCGCGTCGAAATGGGCGTCGATCTCGGCCCGCCGCGCGGCAGCGAACGGCCAGTCGAACGGCTCCAGGCGGAGGTCGAGGGCGTCGATCGGAATCACGTCGAGGTCGTTCACGGAATCTGGTCCTGAAACGCCTTCGCCATGACCGCCCTCGCCCGCTCGCTCGAGATCAGACGAGCAGCCGCCCCTCGCTCATCACCACGGCGTCGCCGCCGATGGCTGCGCTGACGAGCGCGCCGCCTCGCAACACCAGCGACAACGTGATCAGGCTCGGCCGGCCCATCTCGAAACCCTGCTCGATCACCAGCGTGTGTGTCCCATCGCCGAGCCCGCCGTGGCGGGCGACGGCGCCGGCGAAGGCCGCGACCGCGGCGCCGGTCGCCGGGTCCTCGGCGATGCCGAGGCTCGGGGCGAACATGCGGGCATGGAAGGCGTGGCCGGGCACGGCGGTCTCGCGGCTGAACACGAATGCGGCCGGATGCCCCTGCGTCCCGAAGGCGGCCGCCCAGTGCCGCATGTCGGGCGTCGCGCGGGCGACCGCGTCGCGGCTCGCGAGCGGCACCAGCGTGAAGGCGACGCCGGCCGACCAGTCCTCCGCGACGAAATTCCCGAAGCCGATCTCGCCCGCGGCGAGGCCGAGCGCCGCTGCGATCGTCCCGGGATCCCGCGCGGCCGCCACCGGCTCGGGCAGCCGCGGCAGGTCGAAGCGCGCCGTCCCGCGGTCGGCGTCGCGCGGCGTTACCGTGCAACGCACCGGGCCGACGCCCTCCTCCACCACGATCTCGCGCAGCCCGATGCCGCCGTCGAGCCGGCCGAGCAGCACCGCGGTGCCGACCGTCGGATGCCCGGCGAAGGGCAGCTCGCGGGCCGGCGTGAAGATGCGCAGCCGGGCGCGATGACCGGGATCGTCCGGCGGCAGCACGAACACGGTCTCGGACAGCGCGAACTCCTTCGCGATCGCCTGCATGGCGGCGGTGTCGAGCCCCTCGGCGTCGAGCACCACGGCGAGCGGGTTGCCGGCGAACTTTTCGGCCGTGAACACGTCGAGCGTGACGAAGCGGCGCGCCATCGTGATCACACCGGCTCGGCCGTGAAGACGCGCGACGGCGTCACGAACTCGTCCTGCGCCGCGACGGTGAGGATCTCGCGCGAGCCCGCCGCGACGGTGCGCTTCAGCAGGCCGAAGATCGACGAGCCGGCGCGCGAGAGCGCCTCGGCAGTCGAGCCGGTCGACATGAAGTGGAAGAAGAACAGCGCCGCGATGGCGTCGCCCGCGCCGTTGATCGCGATGTCGAGCTTCTCGGTGCGCAGGCGGAAGCGTCCGTCCGGCCCGGAGGCCAAGAGATCGATCGCGTCGGCCGGCGTCTCGTTCGTGTGCAGCGACGTCACTAGGATCACCTTCGGCCCGAGCAGATGGACGATCTCGATCGCCTTCACGGCGTCGGCGAGCGTGCCGGTCGTGCGGTCGGCGAGATATTCCAGCTCGAACTGGTTGGGCGTGATGATGTCGGCGGCCGGCACGGCGCGCGCCCGCATGAACTCCGGAATGCCGGGCCGCACGAAGACGCCGCGGCCGACGTCGCCGATCACCGGGTCGCAGCAGTAGCGCGCCTTCGGGTTGGCGGCCCGCACCTTGCCGACCGCGTCGAGGATCGCCTCGCCGATGTCGGCGCCGCCCATGTAGCCGGACAACACGCCGTCGCACAGCGGCAGCGCGCCGCGCTCGGCGATGCCTTCCAGGAGTTCGCCGATCAGGCCGCCGTCGAAGACGCGGCCCTTCCAGGCGCCGTAGCCGGTGTGGTTGGAGAACTGCACCGTGTGGATCGGCCACACCTCGCAGCCGAGCCGCTGCAGCGGGAACACGGCAGAGGCGTTGCCGACATGGCCGTAGGCGACGTGCGACTGGATCGACAGGATGTTCATGGGCATGGCATCGGCGGGAGTGCGTCGGAGCGGAGCCGAACCCCTAGCGCGTGGCGCCCGGCGGCGCAAATCCCGGCGGCGCCCTCACGCGCGCTTGCGGGTCGGCACCATCAGGATGGCGAGGCCGACGAGCACGAGGGCCATGCCGGCGAGGCGCAGCGGGCCGAAGGTCTCGCCGAAAACGAGGCTCGAGGCGATCGCGCCGATGAACGGCACCAGCAGCGCGAACGGCGCGACGGTGGCGACGCCGTAGCGGCGCAGCAGCGCGCCCCACGCCGCGAACGCGATCGTGGTGCCGGCGAAGGCGAGGTAGAGCACCGCGACCCAGGCGATCCACGGCGCCGCGACGAGGCTCTGCCCGATCGCCGCCGGTCCTTCGAGGGCGAGCGCGAGCGCGAGGCACGGCAGCGGCGGCACCAGGCTGAGCCACGACATCAGCGCCACCATGTCGTTCTGCCCGGCCTTGCGCAGCAAGAGATTGCCGACCGCGAAGCTGAGCGGCGAGCCGAGCATCAGCAGAAGCGCCCACACGTCGAACTCCTGCCCCACCGTGCCACCGATGCAGGCGAGGCCGGCGGCCGCGACGACGAGCGACACGGTCTGCCGGCCAGTCGGATACTGGTGGTAGATCGCGGCGGCGAGCGCCACCGTGAACATCGACTGGGTCTGCAGGATCACGGCGGCGAGGCCGGGCGGCACGCCGTGCGTGATGCCGAGGAACAGGAACATGAACTGGCCGACGAACAGCGTCAGCCCGATGGCGACCGTCGCGGACAGGGCGATCCGCGGGCGCGGCACCACCAGGAGCGGCAGCGCCGAGGTCGCGAAGCGCAGCGTCGTGAGAACGAGCGGCGAGAAGCTGTCGAGCCCGAGCTTGGTGAAGACGAAGGCGACGCCCCAGATGCCGGCGACGAGAAGCGCCAGCAGCGTGTGCGGCAAGGTGAGACGGGGGGCGTACATTGCGGGGCGTGCCGTCCGGCGTGCGGTCCGGGCGCTGGCGCCCGGCCGCGTGGGGGTGCTCCGGCCGCGGGCCGCAGCCCCTCCACCCGGACGCCGCGCGCGTCGGCACGCGCGGCAGCCCCGGTCTCCTCCGAGCGGGCGGCGAGGTCAAGCCCATCGGTCGAAACACGAACCGCCGCCTCGTCATGGCCGGGCTCGTCCCGGCCATCCACGACCTTCGCTGTCCGATCGACAGTAAGACGTGGATGCCCGCGACAAGCGCGGGCATGACGAGTCAGAGACTCGTCGGCTCACATCGTGCCGGCGGCCTTCTTCACGAAGCGGTCGTCGAAGGTGCGCTTGAGGTCGATCTTGGCGCTCTTCATCTCGTCGTCGAACTGCACCAGCATGTCGAGGGCGTTCTGCATGCCCTTCTCCGGGATGATGCCGGTGGTCGAGTACATCGGCTTCGACGCCGTGAAGGCCGCCATGTAGAGGCCGCGGTCGCCGAGGTGGTACTCCTCCGGCACCGTCTTGGCGACGTCCTCGGGGGTCGCGGTCTTGAGCCATTGCAGCGTCTTGTAGAACGCGTTGACGATGCGCTGGGTGGTCTCCGGGTTCTTCTCGATGAAGTCGGCCTTGAGATAGACGACCGCGGCCGGGTTGTTGCCGCCGAGCAGCTTCTCGTTGTCGGCCTCGGTGCGGCTGTCGGCCATCACCACCACGTCGCCGTCCTGCACCAGCTTGGTGATGACGGGATCGAGATTGGAGATGGCGTCGAGCTCGCCCTTCTTCATCGCGGCGACCGCCGACATGCCGGCGCCGACCCCGATGATCGAGACATCGGTCGACTTCAGGCCGTCCTTGGCGATCAACGCGTTCAGGAAGAAGTTGGTCGACGAGCCCGGCGCCGTGACGCCGATCTTCATGCCCTTCAGGTCCTTGAACGACTTCACCTGCGCCGCCTTGTCCTTGCGGACCGCGAGCACGATGCCGGGGAAGCGGCCGAGCTCGGCGACGGCGCGGATCTCCTGGCCCTTCGCCTGCATCCGGATCGTGTGCTCGTAGGCGCCGGTGACGACGTCGGCCGAGCCGCCGATCAGCGACTGCAGCGACTTGGCGCCGCCGCCGAAGTCCGTGATCGTCACGTCGAGGCCCTGCTCCTTGAAGTAGCCGAGCTTCTCGGCGAGCGTGAGGGGCAGGTAGTAGAGGAGGTTCTTGCCGCCGACACCGAGCACCAGCTTCGGCTTCTCGGGCGCCGGCGCGCTCTGCGCGGCGGCCGGCGACAGCGGAGCGGCGAGCGCGGCGAGCACCGCCGCAGCGGCGACGGCCAGGGTCTTCAGCCTCATGCAGTCCTCCCGTGGACATTCGGCGGGCACGTGGGTCCCCGGACCCTTGGCGAGCCCTTGTTGATCTTCGTCGATATCGGGCGGCGGCGCGGGATTCAACCGGAATCAAAGAGGCTGCCATGTCGTTGTCGGGCGGCGGCGCGCGCCGGTTCCCTCTCCCCGCCGCGCGCTCGCCGCGCAGAGGCGAGTCGGGTGAGGGGGCGCTTCCGCACACCGAGACTTCGAGACTCGCGGAGACGCCCCCTCACCCGACGTCCGCGCTGATCGCGCGAGCGTCGACCTCTCCCCGCGCGCGGGGAGAGGTGAAGCGCGTCGCAGACACGTGGCGTCACACACGAAAAAGGGCCGCCTCACGGCGACCCTTCGCAAAATTCAGGTCCAGGCGAGCCCGCGGACGGGTCCGCTCAGTTCTTGCTCTTGTCGACCATGGCGCGTTCTTTGATCCACGGCATCATCTCGCGCAGCTTGGCGCCGACCTGCTCGATCTGATGCTTGGCATTGTTGGCGCGGATCGCCTTGAACGAGGCCTGGTTGACCTTGTTCTCGAGCATCCAGTCCTTCACGAAGGCGCCCGACTGGATGTCGGCCAGCACCTTCTTCATCTCGGCCTTGGTCTCGGCCGTGATCAGGCGCGGGCCCGACTTGTACTCGCCGTACTCGGCCGTGTTGGAGATCGAGTAGTTCATGTTGGCGATGCCGCCCTCGTAGATGAGGTCGACGATCAGCTTGAGCTCGTGGACGCACTCGAAATAGGCCATCTCGGGCGCGTAGCCGGCCTCGACCAGCGTCTCGAAGCCGGCCTTCATCAGCTCCACGGCGCCGCCGCACAGCACCGCCTGCTCACCGAACAGATCGGTCTCGCACTCTTCCTGGAACGTGGTCTCGATGATGCCGGCGCGGCCGCCGCCGATCGCCGAGGCGTAGGAGAGGCCGATATCGTGGGCGTTGCCCGACGGATCCTGGTGGATGGCGAGCAGGCACGGCACGCCGGCGCCGCGCGCGTACTCGGCCCGCACCGTGTGGCCGGGGCCCTTCGGCGCCACCATCAGGACGTCGACGTCCTTCTTCGGGTCGATCAGGTTGAAGTGGACGTTGAGGCCGTGCGCGAACATCAGCGCGGCGCCCGAACGGATGTTGGGCGCGATCTCGGCCGCGTAGATGTCGGCCTGCAGCTCGTCCGGCGTCAGCATCATCATCACGTCGGCCCACTTGGCGGCCTCGGCGACCGTCATCACCGGCAGGCCCATGGCCTCGGCCTTCTTGGCGCTGGCGGAGCCCGGGCGCAAGGCGACGGCGACGTTCTTCACGCCGGAGTCGCGCAGGTTGAGCGCATGGGCGTGGCCCTGGCTGCCGAAGCCGACGATCGCGACCTTCTTGGTCTTGATCAGATTGAGATCGGCGTCGCGATCGTAATAGACACGCATGGGAATTCCCCTTCTCGGCGGGCCGGCCGCCCTGGTCGTTGCGGGTCCGGCAGGCCCCGAGAACCGGGCTGCCGTGGGTGGGTTCTTAAGAGGTACGCGGGACCGGGACAAGCCCGACAACCGCGGAAGTCCTATGCCGTTCCGTCCTGAATTCTCACGGCGACGGGCCGGGCGCGATCGGGACACTGTCGAGCCCGAGCAGTGCGACCAGCACGCCGCGGACGTCGAGCAGGACGCTGTCGGGCACGTGCTCGATGACGCCGAACATGCGGTGCTCGCGGGAGACGCTGCGGATCTGATCGACCAGCACGACGCCTCGGGTTTGCAGCCCTTCGGGGAGCGGGACGTTGAAGCTCCACGGCTTCGTCCGCGACGAGATCGGGCAGACGATGCTGCGTCGCGATATCTCGTGATAGGCACGATCGCTCAGCACGAGCGCCGGCCGGCGGCCGGCCTGCTCGGTTCCGAGCACCGGGTCGAGCTCGACCCAGGCGATGTCACCGCTTTCGGGGAGCATTGTTTCTGGTCAGATCCTCGAACGTGATCTCGCCGCGCGAATACTCGTCCTCGGGCAGAATCTCCTCCCCGCGGTCCGGCCCCCAGTCGACGGTCGGCGGCTCGTTCTCGGGGCCGAGCCGCTTCGCCTCGGCGACGAGGTCGGCGAGCCGATAGCGCGTGTATCCGACCCGCGTGGTCGCCGGCTTCAGCCGCAGCTCGCGCCCCTCGACCACCACGTCGACCTCGCTGCCCTCGGTGAGGCCCGCGGCCTCGGCGGCCGCCTTCGGCAGCCGCACCCCGAGGCTGTTGCCCCATTTCGAGACCTTGACCTTCATGGCATCCTCTTCGGATACACAATGTATATCCGAACCGGCAAGACGTCCACGGCTGGCGCCGCCTGACGCCTCTCCCCGCGGGGAGAGGGAAGCATCGAGCCGGCGCGCCGGTGAGCGCGCCGCCGCCTCACATCCCTTCCGGGCCCCGCGCGATGGCGACGACGCCGGTGCGGGAGACCTCGACCAGTCCGAGCGGCAGCATCAGGCTGACGAACTGGTCGATCTTCTCGGCCCCGCCCGTGATCTCGAACACGAAGCTCTCGATCGTCGCGTCGATGACGCGCGCCTTGAAGGCGTCGGCGAGGCGCAGCGCCTCGACCCGGTGATCGCCCTTGCCGCGCACCTTGACCATGGCGAGCTCGCGCTCGATCGAGCGGGCCGACACGGTCATGTCGACGACCCGGTGCACCGGCACCATGCGGTCGAGCTGGTTCTTGATCTGCTCGATCACCATCGGCGTGCCGCGCGTCACCACGGTGATGCGCGACAGGTGCTTCTGGTGCTCGGTCTCGGACACCGTCAGGCTCTCGATGTTGTAGCCGCGACCCGAGAACAGGCCGATGACGCGGGCGAGCACGCCCGGCTCGTTGTCAACGATGACGGCGAGCGTGTGGGTCTCGATCGCCTGCGCCACGTGGGCGGACGGATAGTGCGAGGTGCTGCCGGAGGTCGGCGTGATGGCGTTCATGATGAGAAAATTCCCTGCCCCGAATGACATCCACCCCGCTCCGCCGGAGCGGGGTGCGTGATGATCAGGTCTCAGACCAGCATCTTGCCTTCCTCGGTGATCGCCTCGTCGAGCTTTTCGGCGGCGTCACCCAGAAGCATCTCGTTGTGGGCGCGACCCGACGGGATCATCGGGAAGCAGTTCTCCGACGGATCGACCACGCAGTCGAAGATCACCGGCTTGTCGACCGCGATCATCTCCTTGATGGCGGCGTCGAGATCGCCCGGCTTCTCGCAGCGCATGCCGACGCCGTGATAGGCCTCGGCGAGCTTGACGAAGTCGGGCAGCGCCTCCGAGTAGCTCTGCGAGTAGCGGCCGCCGTGCAGCAGCTCCTGCCACTGCCGGACCATCCCCATGTAGTGGTTGTTGAGGATGAAGATCTTGATCGGCAGCCGGTACTGCACCGCGGTCGACATCTCCTGCATGGTCATCAGCACCGACGCCTCGCCGGCGATGTCGACGACGAGCGCGCCCGGATGGGCGAGCTGCACGCCGACCGCGGCCGGGATGCCGTAGCCCATGGTGCCGAGGCCGCCGGAGGTCATCCAGCGGTTCGGCTCCTCGAAGCCGTAGAACTGCGCGGCCCACATCTGATGCTGGCCGACCTCGGTGGTGATGTAGGTGTCGCGGTCCTTGGTCAGCTCGTAGAGCCGCTGGATCGCGTATTGCGGCTTGATCACCTCGGTCGAAGCCTTGTAGGCGAGGCTCTTGCGGGCCCGCCAGCCCTCGATCCGCTTCCACCAGGTCTTGTGCGCGGCGCCGTGGGCGTCGCCCGGCTGCGCCGTCCACAGCCGCAGCATCTCCTCCAGAACTTCGGTGCAGTCGCCGAGGATCGGCACGTCGACCTTGACGTTCTTGTTGATCGACGACGGGTCGATGTCGACATGGATTTTTCGCGACCCGGGCGCGAAGGCGTCGAGCCGGCCGGTGATGCGGTCGTCGAAGCGCGCCCCGATGCAGATCATCAGGTCGCACTCGTGCATCGTCAGGTTGGCCTCGTAGGTGCCGTGCATGCCGAGCATGCCGAGCCACTGCGGATCGGACGCCGGATAGGCGCCGAGCCCCATCAGGGTCGAGGTGATCGGGAAGCCGGTGACGCGGACCAGCTGGCGCAGCAGCTCGGTCGCCTTGCGGCCCGAGTTGATGACGCCGCCGCCCGTGTAGAACACCGGCCGCCGCGCGGTGCGCATCAGCGCCACCGCCTCCTCGATGCGGCGCGGATCGGGCTTCGGCTTCGGCGCGTAGCCGCGATGCGCGAACGCCTTCGGCCGCGAGTAGGTGCCGGTGGCGAACTGGATGTCCTTCGGCACGTCGATGACGACCGGGCCGGGTCGGCCGCTCGCCGCGATGTGGAACGCCTCGTGCAGGACCCGCGGCAGCTCCTCGATGCTCTTCACCAGGGTGTTGTACTTGGTGCAGGGCCGGGTGATGCCGACCGTGTCGCACTCCTGGAAGGCGTCGTTGCCGATCAGATGGGTCGGCACCTGGCCCGTGATGCAGACGATCGGGATCGAGTCGCACAGCGCGTCGGCGAGGCCCGTGACGGCGTTGGTGGCGCCGGGGCCCGAGGTGACGAGCACGCAGCCGACCTTGCCGGTCGAGCGCGCATAGCCCTCGGCCGCGTGCACGGCGCCCTGCTCGTGGCGCACCAGCACGTGGCGCACCTTGTCCTGGTGGAACAGCGCGTCGTAGATCGGCAGCACCGCGCCGCCCGGATAGCCGAAGATGTGCTCGACCCCCTGGTCGATCAGCGCCTGGATGATCATCTCGGCGCCGGTCATCTCCTTGGTCATGGCTTTCTCCGCCTCGTGTCTCGCCTCGGCCGTCATCGGCCGGTCTTTCGGGACAAACTGTGGTTCGGGTTCGGTAAGGGGTTCTTGGACGTGCTTCAGGAATGAAAAAAGGGCCGCCAGGGCCCTTGTGTGCAGCACGCCATCCCGGCCGGATCGTTCAGGACGATCCCCGGATGGCGCGCCCGCCTACGATGAGCAGCGAAACAATATTGCGCATGATCGATCTCTTCGCGTCTAAAGTTGCCGGCCTTATAGAGGAGGCCCCTTTCGGGGTCAAGGACGTAACACCGCAAATCCGCGCTTCGTATGACGATTTCGAGTGCGCCCCGCGGCGCCGACTGCGGGCGGTCTCGCTCCGGCGTTCGTGATCGGCCGTGATCGCCTGCGGCGGCGCGTCGGGCTTGCCGGCGCGGCCGCCGGCCGTCAGGGTCGTTTCCACCCCCGAGGTTCTGCATGCCCTTTCTGCGTGAACGCAACGGCCGCTGGTCGGCCCCGAAGATCGTCGCCTTCGTCCTCGTCTGGCTACCCGCCGTTTGGCTCGCCTGGCTCACCGCCACGGGCGGGCTCGGGCCGCGGCCGTTCAACGAGGCGATCCACCAGACCGGCTCGTGGGCGGTGCGCTTCCTCCTGCTGTCGCTCGCCGTGACGCCGGCCCGGCGCGTCTTCTCGGCCCCGAAGTTGATCCTGACCCGGCGGACCATCGGCGTGGCGGCCTTCGCCTATGCGGCCCTGCACCTGACCCTGTACTGCTTCGACCAGAAGCTCGACGCGGTGAAGATCGCCAGCGAGATCGCGCTGCGCGTCTATCTCACCATCGGCTTCGTGGCGTTCCTCGGCCTGACCGCGCTGGCGATCACCTCCACGGACGGCATGGTGCGCCGGCTCGGCGGCCCGCGCTGGGCGGCCCTGCACCGCCTCGCCTATCCGATCGCGATGCTGGCGATCCTGCACTTCCTCATGCAGACCAAGCTCGACATCACCGAGTCGATCATGATGGCGGGCTTTTTGGCGTGGCTGCTGCTGTACCGCGTCGCCTACCGCACTGCCGGCGACCTCGGCCCGCTGCGCCTCGGACTGCTCGCGATCGCCGCCGCGATCATGACCGCGCTCGGCGAGGCGGCGTGGTACGGCGTCACCACGGGGGTCGACCCGACCCTGGTGCTCACCGCCAATCTCGACGTCGCCTTCGGCCTGCGCCCGGCCGCCTGGGTGCTCGTCGTCGGCCTCGCCATCGCGATCCTGGCGGCGCTGCGCGCCATTATTCCGGTCGGCAAGATACCGTCGGGAAAGCCGCTGCGCGGCGCAACAGATCGTCGCGCGCCGCTTCCGGCGCGAGCCACGGCCAGTCCGGGAGCTGGTGGCGGAACCAGGTGAACTGGCGCTTGGCATAGTGGCGGGTGTCCGCCTGCCCCTTCTCGATCGCCGCCTCGCGCGACAGGGTACCGGAGAGATAAGCGAGCAGGCCCGGCACGCCATGCGCCCGCATGGCCGGCAGCAGCGGGTCGAGCTGCCTCGCCCCGAGCGCCCGGACCTCCTCCAGGGCGCCCTCCTCCATCATGCGGACGAAGCGCGCGTCGATGCGGGCGTAGAGGGCGGCGCGGTCCGGCGCCAGGAAGGCGGTCAGCACCCGGGCCGGGTCGAGCAGCGGCGGATCGGTCTCGCCGTGCCAGGCCGACAACGGCCGGCCGGTCGCCAGCAGCACCTCGAGGGCGCGGGCGACCCGCAGCCGGTCGCGTGGCTGCAGGCGCCCCGCCTCGCCGGCATCGTGTTCGGCGAGTGCCGCGTGAAGTCCCTCCGGCCCGAGCCTTTCCAATTTTTCGCGGACCAGATCACGGACGTCCGACGGCACTGGCGGCACCCGTGACAGACCTCTGGTCAGCGCCTTGAAGTAGAGCCCGGTGCCGCCGCAGAAGATCGGCAGGCGCCCCGCCGCCCGCACGTCGGCGAGCACGGTCCGCGCATCGCGCAGATAGTGGCCGACGGAGAAATTCACCGCGGCGTCGACATGGCCGTAGAGGCGATGCGGCACGCGCGCCTCCTCGTCCGGGGTGGGGCGCGCCGTGATGATGCGCAGATCGCCATAGACCTGCATCGAGTCGGCATTGATGACCACGCCGCCGAGCGTTTCGGCCAACGCCAGGGCGAGCGCCGACTTGCCGCTCGCGGTCGGTCCGGCGATCAGGATGGCGTCGAGGGCGGGCATGGTGTCGCGCAAAGAACCGGGTCGGGAGCCGCCGGGGCGGCGGGCCGCCCCCTTACCACAGGCCGGCCCGTCACGCTGCCGCCGCACACAGCGAAAAGTCTTCCACCGGACCCGGCCGGTCGCGACACGGCGGCGCGGCCGGAACGGCCGCTCGGGCCGCCGAGTTGAGGTCGGCCACCGCCGCCACGAACAGGAGCCCCCGATGCGACCGCGATCGACCGCGACCGCCCTCCTCGCCCTGAGCCTACTCAGCGGCGGGGCCCAGGCACAGTCCCAGGGCACGGCGGAGCGCCGGATCGACAGCCGCTCCGGGCCGCTGCTGGTGCGCACCGTCGCGGGCGGGCTCGACCACCCGTCTGGTCACCGAGCGGGCCGGACGGCTGCGCATGGTGGCACGCGACGGCACCGTCTCGCCGCCCCTGAAGGGCGTGCCGGCCGTGTTCGCCCAGAGCCAGGGCGGCCTGCACGACGTCGCCCTCGACCCGGACTTCGCGAACAACCGCACCGTCTACATCACCTATGCGGAGCCAGGCGACGGCGGCGGCGCCGGGGCCGCGGTGGCGCGTGCCCGGCTCGGCGACGGCGCGCTCGAGGACGTGCGGGTGATCTTCCGCCAGCTCCCGAAGGTCTCGGGCGGCAACCATTTCGGCTCGCGCATCGCCTTCCGGCGCGACGGCACGCTGTTCGTGACGCTCGGTGAGCGCTTCAAGTTCGATCCCGCCCAGGATCTCGGCACCCATCTCGGCAAGGTGGTGCGGATTCGCCCCGACGGCTCGGTGCCGGACGACAACCCCTTCGTGAACCAGAAGAACGTCCGCCCGGAGATCTGGTCCTACGGCCACCGCAACCCGCTCGGCGGCGCCATCCACCCCGACACCGGCGTCCTGTGGACGACCGAGATGGGGCCGCGCGGCGGCGACGAGCTGAACATCCCGCAGGCTGGCAAGAACTACGGCTGGCCGCTGGTGAGCTGGGGCACGCATTACGACGGCCGCCCGATCCCGAACCCGCCGACCCGGCCGGAGTTCGCCGACGCGGTCCGCCACTGGACGCCGGTGATCTCGCCCTCCGGCATGACCTTCTACACGGGCGACCGCATCCCCGGCTGGCGCGGCAGCCTCTTGATCAGCGGCCTGACCGCGCGCGGCCTCGTCCGCCTCACGCTCGACGGCGAGGCCGTGGCGGCCGAGGAGCGCATCCCGCTCGGCACCCGCATCCGCAACGTCCGGCAGGGCCTCGACGGCGAGGTCCTGGTCACCACCGACGAGGACGACGGCCGCATCCTGCGGATTACCCCGGCCGAGTGAATCGGCCCCGCCCGGACCGCTGCGCGGCGGCACAGCGCACAACGCACCCGTCGTCCCGACATAGACCGTCGGCGCGACGTCGCCCCTCACGGTGAATCGACCCTCATGGTGAGGAGCGGCCGCAGGCCGCGTCTCGAACCATGTGGCCGTCGCAGAGGCCGTTTCTCCGACCACCTTCGCGATGGTGAAAACGTTTTCACCACGGTCCGGGGACCGACTGGCGTCCACCTCCGCAGGGCGGGGCGATGTCACGGGACGGTGCCGGGCCTCCCGGCAGCGCTGTCGTGCCGCATCCTCGTTCGGCGTGAATGCTGAGACTTTTCGGCGCGGCGTCGCGTCCAGAACGGGCCGCCGCAAGAAATTCAGAGGTAATACGGAACTGAGCCGGCGCGCCTGGATTGAATCCCCCGACCGCAAAACCGTCACGAGAATCGGGAATTGATGCGCGATAAAGAAGTCGGAATGCCGGAAGTCTGACGTCACCCGCGATGGAGACCACGATGGACCAGCATGCGTCTCTCGACCAGGCGGTCGAGACCGTCCCACCCCCGATCGTGCTGGCGCCCGGCGAGGCGCCGCCCAGCGTTCCGGACGACACCGGTCCGGCCCCCGGCGTCTTCACCATCGGGCAATGGGTGCCGACGCCGCTCCCGTCCCGCCGGGCCATCTCAGACGTCCCCGGCAGCGCCCCGCCAGCTGCCGGCGCAAGTGGTGCGGCCGTCGCCGTCGCGGCACGGACCGGCGCCGATCTGTTCCAGCAGAACACCGCCATGGCGCGGAACATGCTCGCGGTCGGCGCCGAGATGACGACGCACATGAACGCCTGCGCCCGCGCCCATCTCGACATGGTCGCGCGCTCGAATGCCGAGCTCCTCGGAGCGGCGCTGCGCGCCTCGACCGACTTTTCCGAGTGGACGCGGCGCTATCTCGATGTGTTGTCGGGCGATCGCATGACCGCCTTCATGCGCCATCGCACGCCCCAGCACCTCGCGCTTCTCCAGGCGGAGGCGTTCCACACCGGGATCGAGACGATGCTGGGCTGGGCGCGGGCCACCGCCGAGCGGGCCACCGCCGAGCGGGCCACCGCCGAGCGAGCGGCCACGAAAGCCGGCGCCGGCGACAGCCGACCCGGCACGGGCAGCGCCGCCGCCTGACCGACGCCGCGACGGCGCAAGGCACGACG
>NZ_NHSK01000093.1 GCF_016653355.1 Rhodoplanes elegans
CTCTACGCCGTCGCGCAGCGACGCGGCAGGGGGCGCGGCGGAGCGGCTGGATTGCGCCGCAGGCGCGGGCTCTTGGTGCCCCGTCCCCCAGGTGTTCGCTGACGTCCTTGGACGGGGCGGCAAATATGGCGTGGCTCCCTCTCCCCAGCGGGGAGAGGGGTGGGGTGAGGGGGTGCCGACGCCAGTTGTTTCATTCGAGAGGGCGGCGCCCCCTCACCCGGAGTTCGCGCCTTCCGCGCGAACTCCGACCTCTCCCCGCCGGGGAGACGTGAAACGACGAGCGCCGAAGCCTTCGCAGTTGCAGCGCCGCTGTTCTTGAACCCTTAAAAGTTCTGCCCATATTCTGGGATGTCCGGACCCGGCAGGCCCAAGCGGCTGACGGGACCGGACGGGGCGCCGCAAGGGCCTCTCCCCAAAGTCGCTGCACAGGACTTTGAGACCATGTCGCGTGTGTCTTCGCTCTCCAGCCCGTTTCTGCTCGGCTTCGACGAGATCGAGCGGGCTCTCGACCGGGTGTCCAAGGCCGCGGACGGCTATCCGCCCTACAATATCGAGCGGATCGCCTGCGCCGACGGCCAACCGGAACGGTTGCGCATCACGCTCGCCGTCGCCGGCTTCACCCGCGAGCAGCTCGACGTCACGGTCGAGGAGAGCCAGCTCCTGATCCGGGGCCGGCAGCAGGAGGACAAGACACGCCAGTATCTGCATCGCGGCATCGCCGCGCGTCAGTTCCAGCGGACCTTTCTGCTGGCCGACGGGATGGAGGTATTGGGGGCCGACCTCAGCAACGGCCTCTTGTCGATCGATCTGGCGCGTCCGGAACCGGCGCGCGTCGTGCGATCGATCGCCATCAGGCAGACCGACTGACCATCACGCTGATGACGGTCACGGTACTGACGGTCACGCACAGGACTCGGCAAAGCCAGAACAGAAGGAGTCGAGGGCCATGAACAACGACACCGATCCCCGCAATACCGATCGCCACGAGGCTATCTCGGCGGAGGCGCTGGCGCATCTCGGCGACGGCCGCATCGCCTATGTGAAGCCGATCCGCTCGGAAGACCTGCCGGCACTGTTCCCGCAGGCGCCGCAGGTGGCACCCGGCCTGCGCCTGTTCGCCCTGCATGCCGCGGACGGCACGCCGATCATGATCACGGACACTCGCGAAGCGGCGGTCGCCAACGCCTGGAGCCACGAGCTCGAAGCGATGAGCGTGCACTGAGGTTCTCACCGCCGACGGCCGGCGCGCCCCGCCGCGCGCCCTGCCCAGCGTCGGCACCGACCAGAATCAGCAATGCCCGGCCGTCGTGCCGGGCATTGTCGTTTCTGGGCGCGGAGGCTTTCTGGCCGCGGGAGGTGCGTCGCCGCTCAGCTGACCGGCGGCGGCATCGCCAGCACGGCGTAGAGCGCCTCGCGATCCTGCGAATCGCGCAGCATGCGGGTGATCTCCGGCTCGCGCAGCATGCGCGCGATGCGGGCGAGCGCCTTGAGATGGTCGGCGCCGGCGCTCTCGGGCGCCAGCAGCAGGAACACCAGGTCGACGGGCTGGCCGTCGAGCGCCTCGAAGTCGATCGGCCGGTCGAGCCGCGCGAACAGGCCGAACAGCTTGTCCAGCCGCGGCAGCTTGCCGTGCGGGATCGCGATGCCGTTGCCGATCGCGGTCGAGCCCAACCGCTCGCGCTGCATGAGCACCTCGAGGATCTCGCGCTCGGTGCGGCCGGTCAGTTCGGCGGCACGCTCGGCGAGCTCCTGCAGGGCTTGCTTCTTGTTGTTGACCTTGAGCGCCGGAATGACCGCTTGCGGCGCGACGAGATCGTTCAGCGGCATGGAACGGTCCGACTCGGGGAAACGATGCTCGACGCACACCCTCGGGCGACGGCGCGCGGACGATAGGGACCGGTCCGGGCCGCGTCAATAGCGCGGCGGGCAGTCCCGGGCCGCGTGGAACGACCGGTCGACAGTGCCACCAGGGGCTTCCGGCATACGCGATCTTCTCTCGACAACGCAAGGACTTGGCCGATCGGCGGCGGGCCGCCCCCGATTGCGCCCGAGAGGCCGTCGTGGCAGAGGTGTGCTCCCTCCGCCACGCCTTTCCGGTGACCGAAGATGGGTTTCGACGCGCTGCCGTCGCTCGACCAAATCGCTGTCGCGTTGCCGACACTCGCGGTCGCCTATGTGATCTTCGGCATCGCCGGGTTCGGCACCGCATTGATCGCCGCGCCGGTGCTCGCCCACGCCATGCCGGTCTCCGCCATCGTGCCGATGCTGGCGCTGCTCGACTGCGGGGCGGCGATCGCCAACAGCCTGCGCATCGGCGACAAGGTGGCGAAGGACGAGCTGGTCACGCTGGTGCCGCTGATGGTGGTCGGCAGCCTGGTCGGCGCCTGGCTCCTGCTGATCCTCCCGCCGCGGCCGATGATGCTGGTGCTCGGCGTCTTCGTCGTCGGCTACGCCGTGTACGCGCTGCTCGCCCGGCCGCCGGAGGGGCGGCTGTCGCGCGGCTGGGTGCTGCCGTTCGGCGGCATCGGCGGCATCGCGAGCGCGATGTTCGGCAGCGGCGGCTTCATCTACGCCATGTATCTGGGGCGCCGGCTCGCCGACAAGGACGCGATCCGATCCACCCAGAGCGCGCTGATCGGCCTCTCGACGATGACTCGCGCCATCATCTTCGCGCTCGCCGGCGTCTATTCGGACGGCAAGCTCGTCGTCCTCGCGCTGCTGATGGTGCCCGCCATGCTGATCGGCACCTGGCTCGGCCATCACGTCACGCTGCGCCTTTCGCGTGATCAGTTCCTCAAGCTCCTCTACCTGGTCCTGATCGCCTCCGGCACGACCCTGCTGATCCGCGCCGCCGCGATGTGACGAAGGCGGACCAGGTCGAAGCCTCGCTTAACCGTTGCGAGAATTGCTCCGTCATCCCGGGGCGGCGCGCCAGCGCCGAGCCCGGGATCCATAACCCCTGTCCCGCGGGAAACACCAACACCGGGCGTATGGATCCCGGGCTCGCGGACCTTGAGGTCCGCGCCCCGGGATGACCCATCATGCGAAGCCCTCGCCCGCGCGGACGACGACCACCGGGAGGCGAAAGCTCTGAAACGCGCCCGCTGGTGCAACGCAACATCGTCGGCCCGGTCCACCCATTGCGGTCGTCGGCCTCCCGCTCCCGCCGGCGAGTGCTGCATCTGAACATGGAAGCTCTGCAAGGCGGGATTAGCCGGGCCGTTGACGCCCCCCGGGAGCACGTGATGACCTCGGTCAACAACGCGATAAGAACCGGGGAGTGACCATGAAGGGGCGAACGCCGAAGAAGCTCGGGCTCGCGATCGTCGGCGCCGGCCGCGTCGGCCTGTTCCGCGGCGAGGTGGCGACCCGGCACCCCTCGGTCGAATGGATCGGCATCGCCGAGCTCAATCCCAACCGCGCCGCGAGCGTCGCCGACAAGATCGGCGCCGACTTCGTCACCAACAGCCATCGCGAGCTCTTGGCGCGGCCCGAGGTGAACTGCGTCATCATCGCGACTGACGAGCACCTGCACGTCGATCCGATCATGGCGGCGGTCGAGCGCGGCCTGCCGATGCTGATCGAGAAGCCGCTGGCGACCGACCTCGCAGCATCCGCCAAGGTGCTGGCCGAGATCGACAAGGCCGGGCTCGACGCCGTGGTCGGCTACACCCAGCGCTTCCGCCGCCGCTGGCTCGCCACCAAGGAGAAGTGCCGCTCCGGCGCGCTCGGCGAGATCGAGCTCGTCACCTCGCGGGCCTTCATGAACCGGCTGGTGGCGATCGACAATTACAAGCGCACCGACGATCCCGCGACCATCTCGCCGCTCGTCATCTCCGGCACGCACGCGCTCGACATCTGCATGTGGTGCCTGGAGGAGAAGACGCCGACCGAGGTCTACGCCCGCTCGGTCGACAAGGTCCTGGGCCCGCTCTACCAGGGCATCGACGCGACCGCCGGAATGATCATGTTCTCGGACGGCACCGTCTATCATCTCAGCATCTCCTGGGCCATGCCGGTGACCTGGCCGGCCGCCGTCTACAGCCTCGAGGTCGGCATCGCCGGCACGACCGGCGTGCTCACCATCGACGACACCCATCGCGACATCGTCCTCGCGGTCACCAAGCCGCAGTCGGAGGGCTACAATCCCGACGAGCGGCGCCTCGTCGACTTCATGGGCAGCTATCCGCCGGGCGACATGGCGATGGGCGAGCTGCGCGGCCCGA
The DNA here is from genome assembly GCF_016653355.1 of Rhodoplanes elegans. Taxonomy (GTDB): domain Bacteria; phylum Pseudomonadota; class Alphaproteobacteria; order Rhizobiales; family Xanthobacteraceae; genus Rhodoplanes; species Rhodoplanes elegans. The sequence continues at coordinate 4,227 of NZ_NHSK01000093.1, forward strand.
TGGCGGAGGAGACCGTGTCGTGGCTCAACCGCATGGCGCTCGGCATCCCGACCGTCGCGGCGACCGCCACCGAGGCGCACCGCAACCTGATGCTGACGAAGGCACTCGACCTTTCCGCCAAGCGCAAGGCGCCGGTGCCGCTGCCGCTCGATCCGGCCGAGCTGACCGCCTGATCGACGCGACGCGCGGTGCGCGACGACGGTCGGACGACATTGCCGCCCGGCCCCGGCCTGCAACAGACGAGAGGCTCCGTCAGAGGGCCCCACGGAGGACGACCATGATGAACCGTCGAACGGCCTTCGGGCTTCTGCTCGCGACCACCTGCATGGTCGCGCTCGCTCCCGTCACCGGCGCCCGCGCCGCCGAAGATCCGGCCAAGTATCCGAGCCAGCCGATCAGGGTGATCGTGCCGTTCGCGCCCGGCGGCGCGTCGGACTTCGCGATGCGGCTCCTGCAGGCACCAATGTCGCAGGCGCTCGGCCAGCAGATCGTCATCGAGAACCGCGCCGGCGCCGCCGGCAATGTCGGCATGGACGTCGCGGCGCGCGGCGCGCCGGACGGCTACACGCTGTTCTTCGGCAATGTCGGCACCGTGTCGATCAACCCGACGCTGTTCCCCGACATGACGCTGAAGCCGGACAAGGCCTTCATCCCGGTGTCGGTCGCCTCGGAGACGCCGAGCGTCTTCATCGCCAATCCGAAGTTCCCGCCGAACACCATGAAGGAGCTGATCGACTACGCCAAGGCGCGCCCCGGCAAGGTGAACTTCGCCTCGCCCGGCAGCGGCAGCGTCGACCGGCTGGAGATGGAGCAGTTCCGCAAGGCCGCCGGCCTCGACATGAATCACGTGCCCTACAAGGGCGGTGCCGGCCCGGCCGTGGCCGACATTCTCGGCGGCCATGTCGAGGTGATGTCGGTGACGTTGCCCTCGGCGATGCCGCACATCAAGTCCGGCCGCGTCAAGGTGCTGGCCATCACGGATGCCAAGCGCAGCCCGGTGCTGCCCGACGTGCCGACCGTGGTCGAGCTCGGCTATCCGGACATCGTCGCTACGTCGTGGCAGGGCTTCCTGGTGCCGACCGGCACGCCCAAGCCGATCGTCGACAAGCTGTTCCAGGCGATCGTCAAGGCGACCCAGGACCCGACCGTCAAGCAGCGCATGCAGGAAGGCGGCGTCACCGCGGTGGCGAGCGAGTCGCCCGAGGCGTTCAAGGCCTTCATCGCCAAGGACACGGCCCGCTGGGCCAAGGTGATCGAGGAGTCCGGCGCCAAGCCGGACTGATCTGTTCGGACTGATCACGTCGTAGATGCCGGACAGGCTACCGCGTGGCCGGTGTGCCACGAAGCGACTCGCTGATCAGATCGGTACTGATCGCGAAGTGCGGTGCAAGAACGGCCCCCCACCCCCGACCCCTCCCCGCCATTCGC
>NZ_NHSK01000094.1 GCF_016653355.1 Rhodoplanes elegans
CCTAGAGGGGCTCGGCGACGGCGGGGGACGGGCGGAGCGCCGGGAGCATCGCGAGCGCCATCAGGGCGGCCGTCGCAGCCCGGGCCGACCGTCGTGGCCGTGGACGAGGCAGTGACACGCGCGCGTGCTCCGTGAAAGGGGGCGACCCGGCGCAGCAGGGTGCGGTTTGACCGCGCGTCTCGGCTCCGCGTCTCAGCCTCGCACCGCCGTCCGCCGCGCCCCTCTAGGACGCATCGCCACGCCGCATCCGGCAGGATGCACACCGCCTGCGATTATGCTAGTCGGGGGCCGTCGGTCCCGTAGCTCAGCCGGATAGAGCAGCGGTTTCCTAAACCGAAGGTCACAGGTTCGAGTCCTGTCGGGACCGCCATCGACATCGAATGCCCATGCCATCAATGTAGCCGGCAGCTGCGGCGGCCCGCCGGACGGCTCACGTCATTCGGGTGGCGCGCCGGCATGGGCGCGGGTGATCAGCGCCTCGATGGCGGCGCGCTCGAGCGGCCGCGGGTTGGGATAGGGCCGCGCCAGCGCCCGCTCGGCTGCGAGCGCGATGCCGCTCTCCGGCATGCCGAGATCGGCGAGCGCCCGCTTCGCCCCGACGGCACCGGCCAAATCCCACAGCGCCCGCGCCGGGTCGTCGCCGAGCACGCCGGCGAGCCGCGCCATCGCCTCCGGAACGGCCGGCGCGTTGTAGGCGAGCGCATGCGGCAGCACCGCCGTGTGGGTCTCCGCGTGCGGCAGGTCGAAGCTGCCGCCGAGGGTGTGGCAGAGCTTGTGATGCAGGGCCATGCTCACCGATCCGAGGCAGACGCCGGAGAGCCACGCGCCATAGAGCGCGTCGGTGCGGGCGGCGACGTCGCCGGGATCCCGCACGATGGCGGGCAGCGCGCGCGTCAGCGCGGCGATCGCCTCGATCGCCATCAGCGTGATGATCGGATTGCGATCGGGCGCGTAGAGCGCCTCGACCGCATGGGCGATGGCGTTGATGCCGCTGGTGCCGGACAGCGCCGGCGGCAGCCCGAGCGTCAGATCGACGTCGTAGACGACCACCTCGGGCCGCACCGCCTCGGTCGACTGCGTGACCTTCTGGCCGTCCTTGGTCTCGCCGAGGATCGGGCTCATCTCCGAACCGGCATAGGTGGTCGGCACGACGATCTGGGGCAGGTCGGTGCGCAGCGCGATCGCCTTGCCGAGCCCGGTCACCGAGCCGCCGCCGATCGCCACGACGCCGTCCGCGCCGGTCTCCGCGACCAGCCGCATCGCCGTCTCGGTGACGGCCACCGGCGTGTGCATGACGGCGCCGGGAAAGATCCCGGCGGCGCGCCCCCCGAGCGCCGCCGCCACCGCGTCCGCCGTCGCGGCACTCGACCGCGTGGTGACGATCAGGACGCGCGACAGCGCCAGCCGCTCGACCTCGTCCGGAACCGCGGCGACGGTGCCGCGGCCGAACACCACCCGCACCGGGTGGGATGTGTAGACGAACCGGTTCATTGCTGAGTCTCTGGATGCAGGTCGAGGATCATGGACGTCGTCGTGCATGGTCGACGCGGCGAGGGGGCTGCGGCGGCTCGGCGGGACGATCAGGAATGTCCTGATCACTGCGGAGCCTGCGCCGTCCCAGACCGACGCCGAGCCGATCAGCCGGCGCAGAGCGACAGCTCGGCGGCGGCCTCGCGCAGCAGCGGCAGGATCGTCTCGACCATGTCGGTCACCGACAAGCGGGACGCGTGGGCGCCGACGTTCAGGGCCGCGGTGGCGGTGCCGTCCGGGGTCACGATCGGCACCGCGATCGAGCGCAGACCGAGCTCCAGCTCCTGGTCCATGATCGAGTAGCCGGACGCCCGCACCCGCAGGATCTCGGCGCGCAACGCCGCGACGTCGCGGATCGTGTGCGCCGTGAACGGATGGAAGACGACGCGGGCGAGACGCTCGTCGCGTTCGGCTTCCGGACGGTGGGCGAGCAGCACCCGGCCCATCGACGTGAACACGGCCGGCAGCCGGCTGCCGACGTGCAGGTCGATGGTCATGATGCGCGAGACCGAGGCGCGCGCCACGTAGACGATGTCGTCGCCGTCCAGGATGGCGAGCGAGTACGATTCCTGGAGCGTGTCGGCGATCCGCCGCAGCAGCGGCTGTGCCGCCCGGGCCAGCGGGATCGAGCCGAGATGGGCGTGGCCGAGCACCAGGATCCGGGGCCGCAGCACGTACTGCCGGCCGTCCTCCGTGTCGGCGAAGCCGAGCGCGCGCAGCGTGTAGAGGCAGCGCCGCACCGCGGCGCGCGGAATGCCCGTCTTCTGGCTGATCTGCGAAATGGTGACGGCGGCGCTCTCGCGCGAGAACGCCTGGATCACGGCGAGCCCGCGCACCAGCGAGGTCATGATGTTGGGGTCGCCCGGCACCGGCCCCTCGCCGGTCCGGTGTCCAGGCGGCTGCGCCTCGTCCGTGTGGTCGGACTCGATGTCCGTCATGGTCGGATCCTGTCGCGTCGACCCGCATCGCTGTGCCCAGGCTTGGGTCGCTTGGCCGACGAATCGACGCGCTGGTCGTTCGATAATCGCGCAACACCTAACCCCGGTTGGGCCGACCGACCAGTTCGGACTGTTTCGAGACGCTGAATTCTCCAGGTCCTGCGTGCATCCCGTACAGCGCCTCCCGTTTTCGCACATCCGTGCGATTACAGAACTTGACGCTACCCAGACTGAGGAGCACGGTTTGCGCGTTAATCGAACCGGTGTGCGAAATTACACACCGCGCCATCACGCGGAGTCCCCATGAACAAAATCTGTCCATCGCTGGAGGAGGCGGTGTCGGACGTGCCGGACGGCGCCTCGATCATGATCGGAGGGTTCGGCGACGCGGGCGTGCCGTTCGAGATGATCGACGCGCTGGTGGCGCAGGGCGCCAAGGCGCTGACCATCATCTCCAACAACGCCGGCACGGCCCAGGAGGGGATCGCCAAGCTGATCCATCTCGGCCGGGTGCGGAAGATCGTCTGCTCGTTCCCGCGCCAGGCGGACTCGAAGGCTTTCGACGAGCGCTACCTGTCCGGCGAGCTGACGCTCGATCTGGTGCCGCAAGGCAATCTGGCCGAGCGCATCCGCGCCGCCGGTGCCGGCATCGGCGCCTTCTTCACGCCGACCGCCTACGGGACGCTGCTCGCCGAGGGCAAGGAGACGCGCGAGATCAACGGCCGCCACTACGTGCTCGAGTACCCGATCTCGGCCGACTACGCCTTCATCAAGGCGTATCGCGGCGACGCGCTCGGCAATCTCGTCTACCGCAAGACCGCCCGCAACTTCGGGCCCGTGATGGCGACCGCCGCCAAGTGCACGATCGCCCAGGTCACCGAGGTGGTGCCGGTCGGCGCCCTCGATCCGGAGACCGTGGTGACGCCCGGCATCTTCGTGAAGCGCGTCGTCCAGGTCGGCCCCGCCGTCGGCGTGGCGGCCAACGCCAACGCTCCCGCGCGGCCCTGAGCGACATCGTCCGGAGACTTCCATGAGCCAGAATGTTCAACGCCTGAGCCGACGAGAGATCGCCGCCCGCGTCGCCGCCGACATCCCCGACGGGTCCTACGCCAATCTCGGCATCGGCGCGCCGACCGAGGTGGCCGACTGCCTGCCGGACGGCGTCACCATCATCCTCCACACCGAGAACGGCCTGCTCGGCATGGGCCCGAAGCCGCCGGCCGGCGAGGAGGACATCGACCTGATGAACGCCGGCAAGCAGTACGTCACCGCCCTGCCGGGCGCCTCCTACTTCCACCACGCCGACTCCTTCGCGATGATGCGCGGCGGCCATCTCGATTACTGCGTGCTCGGCGCCTACCAGGTGTCGGTCACGGGCGACCTCGCCAACTGGCACACCGGGGCCAAGGACGCGATCCCGGCGGTCGGCGGCGCCATGGATCTGGCGATCGGCGCCAAGTCCGTCTTCGTCATGATGGACCTGCTCACCAAGAAGGGCGTCTGCAAGCTGGTCGAGCGCTGCTCGAGCCCGCTCACCGGCGTCGCCTGCGTCCGGCGCGTCTACACCGACCACGCCACCTTCGACATCACGCCGGCCGGCGTGGTCGCCCACGATCTCGCCCCGGGCCTCGACCACGAGGCGCTGGAGTCCATCTGCGGCTTCAAGCTGCTGAAACGATCCTGATCCCCCGAGAAACCGACCATGACCAGACATGCCGTGATCTGCGATGCCGTGCGGACGCCCTTCGGGCGTTACGGCGGCGCGCTCGCCAGCGTGCGGGCCGACGACCTCGCCGCGATCCCGATGAAGGCGCTGATGGCGCGCAACCCGGGGGTCGACTGGGCGGGGCTCGACGACGTCTTCTACGGGAACGTCAACCAGGCGGGCGAGGACAACCGCAATGTCGGCCGCATGGCGCTGCTCCTCGCCGGGCTTCCCGAGACGGTGCCGGGCGTCACGGTCAACCGGCTGTGCGCCTCCGGCATGGAGGCGATCGGCCAGGCGGCGCGCGCGATCGTCGGCGGCGAGATGGAGCTGGCGCTGGCCGGCGGCGTCGAGAGCATGACGCGCTCGCCCTTCGTGATGGGCAAGGCGGCGAGCGCCTTCGCCCGCGACGCCCAGCTCCAGGACACGACCATCGGCTGGCGCTTCGTCAATCCGGTGATGAAGACGATGTACGGCGTCGACTCGATGCCGGAGACGGCCGAGAACGTGGCCACCGACTTCCAGGTGTCGCGCGCCGACCAGGATCTGTTCGCGCTACGCAGCCAGGAGAAGACCGCCAAGGCGCAGGCGGACGGCGCGTTCGCCCAGGAGATCTGCCCGGTCGAGATCGCGCAGAAGAAGGGCGATCCGATCCGGGTCGATCGCGACGAGCATCCGCGTCCCACCACGCTCGAGACGCTCGCCAAGCTCAAGCCCGTCGTCCGGCCGGACGGCACCGTCACGGCCGGCAACGCCTCCGGCGTCAACGACGGCGCCTGCGCCCTGATCGTCGCCAGCGAGGAGGCGGCGAAGCGCCACGGCCTCACCCCGCGGGCCCGCATCGTCGGCATGGCGGCCGGCGGCGTCGCGCCCCGCATCATGGGCGTCGGCCCGGTCCCGGCCGTGAAGAAGCTGCTCACGCGGCTCGGCATCGGCCTCGACAAGATCGACCTGATCGAGCTGAACGAAGCCTTCGCGGCCCAGGGGCTCGCGGTGCTGCGCCAGCTCGGCATCGGCGACGACGATCCGCGCGTCAACCCGCAGGGCGGCGCCATCGCGCTCGGCCATCCGCTCGGCGCCAGCGGCGCCCGGCTGGTGACCACGGCGACCTGGCAGCTCCAGCGCTCCGGCGGCCGCTACGCGCTGTGCACGATGTGCATCGGCGTCGGCCAAGGTCTCGCGATGGTGATCGAACGCCTGTAACCCCGGCGCGCCGACCGGCGCTTCCGACCTCACCTTGATGTCCCCCGTCTCACCGCGAGGCCGCCAGGCCGCGACGCGAACGCCGGCAAGAACTCCGTTTCCCGACATCCGAAGGGCAGAGTTTCGTGCCATGACGTTCCTGAGAAAGTCGAACTACCGCTGGGTCATCCTTCTCGCCTGCATGCTGGTCTACTGCACGTCGCAGCTCGTGCGCTGGAACTACGCCAGCATCACGAAGTACCTGATGGACGACCTCCACATCGGCAAGCCGGAGCTGGGCCTGCTCGGCTCCGCCTTCTTCTACGCCTACGCGGTCGCCCAGATTCCCTGGGGCACGGCCGCCGACGTGTGGGGCAGCCGCCGGGTGATCCCGGTCGGCATCGGCATCCTGGCCCTGTTCCTGGCCGGCTTCGCCTTCAGCGGCACCTTCACCGAGGCGCTGTTCTGGCGCGCCGCGATGGGCGTCGTCGCCGCCGCCGGCTACGTGCCGATCACCTCGGCGCTGGCCAAGTGGTTTTCCATCAAGGAGCGCGGCTTCGCGATGGAGATGTACTCCGGCCCGGGCGGCGGCCTCGGCGAAGTGATGACCTTCCTGCTCATCCCGGTGTTCGCCGTGGTGCTGTCGCAGGGCGGCTTCTTCGGCCTCACCGGCTGGCGGGCCTCGACGGTCCTGATGGCCGTGGTCGTGTTCGTCATCGCCATGCTGGCCCTGCTGCTGCTGCGTGCCTCGCCGACCGACATGGGCCTGCCCTCGATCGAGAAGCAGGAGGACAAGGCCGAGCATCAGGAGCTCACCTACAAGCAGAGCCTCGGCGTCATCGCCAAGGATCCGGCCGTGTGGATCATGTCGCTCGTCTGGTCGGCCTACATGGTCGGCACCCGTCTGGTGCCCGGCTGGCTGCCGCTCTACGCCACCGACTTCTACATCCAGGAGCACGGGATGACCAAGGAGGCGGCCATCATCGCGGGCGGCGGCATGGCGTCCGTCTACGTGCTGGGCCGCGTGTTCGGCACGCCGGTCGCCGGATGGCTGTCCGACTGGCTGCTCAAGCGTGGCATTCCGCGCGCCGTGGTGATCGGCTCCGGCCTCCTGCTGATCGCCCTCACCTTCTTCCTGTTCACCCGGCACATCCCGAACACCATCGCGCTCGGGGCGCTGTCGTTCTTCGCCGGCGTCGTGATCAACATCTTCCCGCTGATCAACGCATCGGCGGCCGAGATCTGGTCGGTGCGGTCGGCCGGCTTCACCATGGGCATCATCAACATGGTGGGCCAGTTCTCCGGCGCCATCGCGCTGTCCGTCTCCGGCTTCATGGCGGCCAAGTACTCGGTCGCCGGCGGCGCCTTCTACACCGAGTTCCTCGGCATCTGGTATCTCGGCATCATCACCAGCATCCTCGGGGCCGTCGCGACCGTCTACATGGTCGTGCGCGAGCGCCGCGCCGTCCTGGCCAAGGTGGCCTGATCACGGACGATCACCGGGCGGGGCGCTTCGGCGCCCCGTCCTGTCTCGACCCATCCTCGTCTCTCCACCTCTCGCCGCTCCCACGCCGACCACCGCCCGCCTCACGCTGCCGACACCTCCCGGTGTCCTCCGGCTCACGTCATCTTCATCGCCGTGATGCTCTGCTCGACGCGCTGGACGATCTCCTTGAGGGGATGGACGATCTGGTCGAGGAGCTTGGCGCGGGGCACCGCCGACCGGAAATAGGTGATGCCGATGGTCGCGAGCACCCGCCCGTCCACCATGACCGGAATCGCGATGGTCGAGGACGAGAGCGGCTCGACGGTCGGATCGCGCTCGGCGAAGCCGCGTGCCCGGATGGACTTCACGAGGCCGCGCACGACGGCCTGCAAGTCGGGCGGGCGGTCTTCCGGGTGCGGCGAGCGTTCCAGCATGCGCACCAGGAGCTCGCGCTCCTCGCGCGGACAGAACCCCAGATACGCGCGCCCGAGCCCGCGCGACACCAGGCTCAACCGCATGTTGATGGTCGCGTGGAAGGGCGAGACCGGGCTGTCCGGAATGGTGCTGAAGCGGACGAAGACCGCGTCCTCGACCAGCACGGCGACCGACACCGGCCATTTGAGCCGCCGCGTCAGATCGATCGCCCACGGCCGGGCGGCTTCGATCACCATGGGCGATCCATGAAAGCCGCTCGACAGGGCGGTGACCTGCGAGGTCACCTGATAGCCGCCCAGGCGCCTGTCGCTGACCACGTATCCGTCGGCGATCAGGGTCTCGAGCAGTCGCACGATGGTGGGCTTCGGCAGCCCGGTGCGCTGGTGCAGGTCGGCAATCGTGGCGACGCGCTGGCGGTTGAGCTCGCTGAGGAGGAGAAAGGCGCGGCGGACCGACTGCACCGGCGGAAAGGACGGCATGTGTGGTGCCTCGGGTCGACCTGTGCGAAGCGGGTCCGCCTCGCGTCGCACGACTCTCCTATCCGGGACCCGCCTTGACAAGATCGGGCGCGACGACGAGCACCACCTTGCCGATCTGCTCGCCGGCTTCCAGCACGGCATGCGCGCGCGCCACCTCGGCGAGCGGGAAGGTTGCGTGGATCTGCGCGCGCACACGGCCCTCCTCGAGGAGGGGCCAGGCCTGCTCGACGAGCTCGCGGGCGATGCGGCCCTTGTAGGCGGGTGGTCGCGGCCGCAGGGTCGAGCCCGTCAGCGTGAGGCGCCGGCGCACGATGTTGCGCACGTTGACCTCGGCGGTGGCGCCCAGATGGCTGGCCAGCAGGACGACGCGGCCGTCCTCCGCCAACAGGCTCAGCTGCTTCTCGGTGTAGGGCCCGGCCTGGCCGTCGAGCACGACGTCGACGCCGCGTCCGCCGGTCAGCTCGCGCACCCGCGCGACCCAGTCCTCGCTCTTGTAGTCGATCGCCGCATCGGCCCCGATCTCGCGGCACACCCGGCATTTCTCGGCGCTGCCGGCGGTGGCGTAGACGGGCGAGTTCCGCAACTGCTTGGCGAGCTGGATCGCCGCCATGCCGACCCCGCTGGTGCCGCCCTGCACGAGCAGCGATTCACCTTCGCCGAGCCGGCCGAGCCAGATCACGTTGTTCCACGCGGTGAAGAACACCTCCGGCAGCGAGGCGGCCTTGACGAAGTCGAAGCCGCGCGGGATCGGCAGGCACTGCACGGCCGGAACCGTGCAGAACTCCGCATAGCCGCCGCCGTTGACGAGCGCACACACCGGCATGCCGACGACCGGCCAGACCACCTCCGGCGCGACCGCCTCGACGATCCCGGCGACGTCGAGGCCGAGGATCGGCGAGGCGTTCGCCGGCGGGGGGTATAGACCCTTGCGCTGCTGCACGTCCGGACGGTTGACGCCGGCGGCGGCGACGCGGATCAGCACCTCGCCGGGGCCGACCGTCGGCACCGGCCGGTCCACCAGCCGCATCTCCTCCGGCCCGCCCGGCGCCCGCACCTCGATGGACTTCATGAAACGGCCGCTCCGTTCGTCGTCTCGCCGCCGTTCCGGGATTCGAAACGGCTCGCCACGGGGGTGCCGTCGGCTCAGTTCGCCGCCGGCATCGGATAGTCGTCGGCATTGAGCACGAGGCCGGGCTTCCTGGAGAAGTCGAGCCGCGGCGGCGCGAAGATGTCGATCAGCCAGCACCGGCCGGGGCCGATGTTGTGGCTCGTGTGCACGACCTTGGCCGGGATGACGGTGACGGACGGGCTGCCGATCTCGACGTGCTCGTCGTCTTTCCACTCGGTCTGGTCGGGCGTCCACGGCCAGCGCAGATGATGCGCATACTCGCCCTCGAGCACCAGCGAGGCCTGCTCGAAATCCTCGTGCGAGTGCGGCGACAGCTTGCGCACGTCGCGCGGCGCGTCGCGCTTGGTCAGGAAGTTGACCATCAGGTTGGTGGACCGGAACAGCCGCATGTTGGTGTCCGGCCTGTCGTAGGAATAGGGCGCGTAGTTGCGCAGCTTGAAGCCGCCGGGCGGATCCGGCCACGGCGTCGGCGCCGCGACCTCCGGGGCGCCGTCCGCGTAGACGGCCGCATTCACGGCGAGCCGCATCAGGTCCTCGGCCCGGGCGGAGAAGATGCGCACCACGTGGCCGTCGCCCTTGGCGGTCACGACGCTCGCGCCCGGCGGCACGATGGTGAGCGTCTCGGCCTCGGCCTCGACGATGTCACGGCCGGCCTCGATGGTGGCGCCCGTGCCGGCGACAATCACCATGTGCTCGTCGGGATTGTCGAGGCGGGCGAGCACCGCCCCGGCCGTCACCTCGGCGACGGCGATCACGAAACTGGCGCCGCGGGTGATCCAGCTGCGGCTGCCCGGCTCGCTCAGTTGCGGGGCGGCGGTGGTCTCGGCGTAGGAGGCGGATCTCGGCTGCATCGTCGTTCTCTCGTGGAGCAGGTCTGTCGGCAGGGCGTTCGTCACGACGCCCGAGCGGGCGCCGCGAGTGCACCGATCTCGGCGAGCGCATCGGCGGCGGCACGGCGCATGAAGCCCTGGTCGGACGACACCACGAACATGCTCGCCCCGTACTCCTTGAGCCAGACCGCCTCGGCGCGGCCGCCGACGAACACGCCGACCGGCTTGCCGGCGGTGCGGGCGGCGCGCGCGATGCGGTCGACCGCATCGCGGACCTCCGGAGCGTCGTTCGATGTCGCACCCATCGCACAGGTGAGGTCGCCGCGGCCGATGAACAGGGCGTCGATGCCCTCCACGGCGGCGATGGCGTCGATCTCGTCGAGGGCTTCTGGATCCTCGATCTGCGCCACGACCGTGACCCCGGCGTCGGCCGCGCCGACATGGCTCCACATCTTGGCTCCGCCGTAGCCGGCCGAGCGCGGCGAGCCCGAATAGCCGCGCCTGCCGCCGCGGTAGCGGCAGAGCGCCGCCACCTCGCGCGCCTTGGCGGCGCTGGCGACGTGCGGCACCAGCACCCCGGTCGCGCCGCAGTCGAGCACCGAGAGCAGATTGGACGGCGTCGCCGCCGCCACCCGCACGAAGCCGGCGGTGCCGACCGCGCGCGCGGCCAGCAGCGCCGCGTCGATCGCGGCGCGGTCGAACGGCGCATGCTCCTCGTCGATGACGACGAAGTCGAAGCCGAGCGCACCGATGATCTCGGTCGCATGCACGGTCGGCGTCTTGATGAAGGTTCCGACCAGATGCCGACCGCCGATCAGGCGCTGGCGAAAGGTCATGGCTCCGCTGTCGGTCGTCATGATGCGATCGTCCGTTCGGATCAGGCGCCGGCCGCGGCGTTGGCGCCGAGCCCGGCGAGCCGCATGGCGTTGATCGACACCATCTGGCGCACCTGGTCGGCGCTGTAGCCGAGCGAGAGGCACAGGCGGATGATCTGCCGCATCCCGTCGAGCGGCGACGGGCAGTTGGTCTGGCCGAGATCGGTGCCGAAGAAGGTGTTGTCGACGCCGGCGGCATCGATCCACTCCTTCAGCTGCTCGGGCGTGAAGCACTTGAACCGCGTGTCGACGAACATGCAGGCGGAGTGCTCGATCATTACGCCGAGTTCAATCAGGCGCGCGAAGTCCTTGGTGACGGCGCCGACCGTGTAGGTCGGATGGTTGCACAGAAGGCGCTTGCAGCCCCGCTTCTTGGCCTCCTCGAACAAGACCCAGGCTTCGCTGATGTGCAGGTGCCCGCAGGACAGCACCGCATCGTACTCGGCGACGAGGTCGAGGATCGGCTTGATCTCGTCCTTCAATTCGCCGTGCTCGTCGACCGCCGACAGGGCCGTCGGCTTGCGCATCTCCGACTTGGCGACCAGGAGCTTCTTGTTGTGGCCTTCGCGGATGTGATTGGCCGCCGACACGGTCGGCATCCACACGATCTTGGTGCCGAGCTTGAGGGCGTGCTCGACCGCGTAGGCGTTGAAGCCGCCGAGCGCATTGTTGAGCACGATGCCGCCGAGCGGCTCGGTCTTTCCCGTTGCATGGCGGCCCCGGATCAATTCGACGATCGGTGCGGTCGGGTAATAATGGTCCTTGAACAGAACGGCGCGCATGCCGGCGGCCGAGGCCTGCTCGAGGGCTTCGATGTGGTCGACGAGGCGCGCCATCACGGACGGGCCGCTGTGGATGTGGAGATCGACGGCGCCCTGCAGAAGGGAGTCGACCTCCGCCTCGGTCGGCGAATGCGGCGCGGGGGTGGCGGTGGTCTGGCCCATGGGCGTTCCTCGATGTTGGTGCGGCGCCGTCCGGTCGGTGCCTCGATCTCGTGTCCGTACTTAGCGGCAAACCGCGGCCGCCGGGTCGTCAAATCCCGGCATTTCGTATCGCGAAATTCAACCAGAAAGCCGGCGGACCGGGAGTGCTCTCGATTAGGGTCGTTGCAGAACGGCCCGGCGGCCCACGACACGTCCGGCGGGAAATCGGAGGAGGAAAGCCATGCAGTCCCGAATGTCACGCCGGCAGGCCCTCACGGCAGCCCTGTGCGCTCTCGCGCTGCCGACCGTGGCGACAGCGCAGTCCTGGCCGTCGCGGCCGGTCACGCTCGTCGTTCCGTTCCCGGCCGGCGGGAATACCGACGTGCTGGGCCGCTCGGTCGCGGCGGCGCTCAGTGACAGGCTCGGCAAGCAGTTCATCGTCGACAATCGCGGCGGCGCCGGCGGCAATATCGGTGCAACGGCGGTCGCGAAGGGGGTGCCGGACGGGTACACGCTGCTGTTCTCGACGCCCGGCCCGGTCGCGCAGAACCGGCTGATGTACAAGACGATGCCGTTCGATCCCGACAAGGATCTGCAGCCGATCGTGCTGATCGCGAATTCTCCTCTGATGATCACGGCCAAGGCGAACTCGCCGTTCAAGACCCTCGAGCAGCTCGTCGCCTACGCCAAGGCGAATCCCAACAAGATCAACATCGGCGTTCCGGGCCAGGGCACGCTCGGCCACATCACCTCCGAGCTCCTGCAGAAGTCCGCCGACATCAAGCTCACCAACGTGCCGTATCGTGGCACGACGCCGATCGTCACCGATCTGCTCGGCGGTCAGATCGAGCTCGCGGTGGACTTCATGTCGAGCTATGTGCCGCTGGTGAAGGAGGGCAAGATCATCGCGCTCGCCACGACCGGCAGCAAGCGAAGCGAGTCGCTGCCCGACGTGCCGACCATCAGCGAGACGGGGGTCGCCAAGTTCGAGGCCTCGGCCTGGTATTCGCTGTTGGCGCCGACCGGCACGCCCCCCGAGGTCATCGAGAAGGTGAACGCCGCCGTCAACGAGTGGCTCAAGACCGAGAAATCCGCGGAGGTGCTCGCCAACATGTCGATGCAGGCGAACGGCGGCACTCCGGAGGACCTCAAGGCCTACATCGCCTCCGAGGTCGCCAAATGGGGCCCGGTCATCAAGGCGGCCAACATCCAGTTCTGAGCGCAGGCGGTCTCCCCGACCGCCCGCTCACGACTCGTCGTCGATGAAGCAAGGCTTGCGCCGGTCGTCGTCGCGGTGGCGATCGCCGTGACCACGGAAGACTCCCGCCGAGATCCGCCGATGACCGCAGCCCCGCGGCGGCCGTCGGCGACGCAACAGCCGAGACGTCCCGGAACCCATCCTTCATCAGGTCGCGGAGAGTGTCATGATCACGCGTCGAACCACCCTTGCGTCGTTCGCGAGCTGGACGGTCGCCATGTCCTCGCACTCGCTGTCCTCCGGCCGCGCCGCCGAGGGCCCGGTCGCCACCGCCAGGGCCCCCGCGGTGCGGGGTCCCGATCCGCACCCGCGGACGCCGGCGTTCCGATTGCCGGCCGGCACGGTCGACACGCACATGCACATCTTCGGGCCGATCTCGAAGTATCCGTATGCGGACGCTCGCTCCTACACGCCGCCCGAGGCGCTGCTGACGACCTACCAGGCGCTGCAGCGGACGCTCGGCGTGCAGCGCGCCGTCTTGGTCAATGCCACCGTCCATGGCACCGACAACACCATCGTGGCCGACGCCATCGCCACCGATCCGAAGACCTATCGCGGTGTCGCCGCCATCGACGACTCGCTGACCGACAAGCAGATCGAGGCACTGGACAAGGCCGGCTTCAAGGGCTGCCGATTCACCTTCGTCAGCCGGCTGCGCAACGCCCCCGACACGCGCGTGTTCGATCGCGTCGTCGACCAGATCAAAGGGCTCGGATGGCACGTCGACCTCTATATCGAGCCCGACAAGGTCGAAACCTTGCTGCCGATGCTGCGCAAGTTGCCGCTGCGCTACGTCATCGACCACATGGGCGACGTCAAGGCCGCGGCCGGCATCGAGCAGCCCGGCTTCAAGGCCCTGGTCGAACTCCTCCGGTCGGACGAAAAGTGCTGGATGAAGGTCACCTGCCCGGAGCGGGTCGCGGCCGCGGGCGCACCGTTCGACGACGTGGTCCCGTTCGCCCGCAAGCTGGTCGAGGCGGCGCCCGACCGGGTGCTGTGGGGCACCGACTGGCCGCACCCGAACGTGAAGTTCATGCCCAACGACGGTGATCTCGTCGATCTCGTTCCGCGTTACGCGCCGGACCCGGTACTGCAGCGCAAGCTGCTGGTCGAGAATCCGCAGACGCTGTACGGCTTCGATCCCGTCTGACCCCGATCGACCGTCGCCCCGCCGGGGCGACGGTCCCGGCGGACCGGGGACGGTCCCGCCGACCCGGGATGGTCCTCGAACCAGGCGCCGCGCCGCCGCGCGCAAGCCGTGCGCGGCGATCGGTCGTCGGTGGCCATTGGGAAACGGCCATGAGGGCGGTGCTTTCGCCCGAGGCCGTGCCGTTGATCTTGCTCGCGAGCCGCGAGCCGAGGCGCCTCGCCTAAGCGCGCGCCCGTCCCGCCTTGAGCCGATCGAGGATGCCCGGCAGGCGTTCCTTCGCGGTCTGCGACAGGTCGGCGTAGAGGCTGTTGCCGTGCGCATCGATCGCGACCGTCAGCGGGCCGAAGCCGTCGAGCCGCACGCGGGTCAGGCGAAACTGCATGATCAGGTCGTCCCACGCCGTCTCGATCACCTCGGCGACGCCCTCGCTCAGGAGCGCCGACGCGCCGCCGATCATCGAGAAGTAGACGCAGCCGACCTCCTGCATCGCCTTGGCGCACGCCATGTCGAGCCCGCCCTTGCCGCTGGTGGCGCAGAGCCCGTAGGTCCGGATCAGCGTGGGCAAGTAGGCGTTGAAACGCGACGACGTGGTCGGATTGACGTAGAGCGGCTCGACGGCGTCCTCGGTCTCGCGACTGCAGATCGACAGGTGGAAGAAGGCCTGTCCGGTGAGATCGAACGGCAGGGGCTTGCCTTCGGCGATGTGCGTCATCATGCGCTGGTGAGTCGGCATGCCGATGGTCACGATCGCCTCGCCGTCGAGCAGGACGACATCGCCGAGGGCGAGCGCGCGGGCCTCGGCGCGCGACAGCGGCAGCTTGAGGCGCGGCAGGTCGAGAGAAGCGGCCATGGGCGTCACGCGTTGCGTCATTCGTAGCGCACCACGTCGCCCGAATTGTAGATGCGGGCGCGGGTGCGGCGGTTGATCCAGCAATTGAAGCAGACGGCGACCGGCGTGTAGCCGTGCCCCGAGGCGTAGTCGATATGGACGGCGAGCGCCGTGGTGTCGCCGCCGGTTCCCATCGGCCCGAAGCCCGTCTCGTTGACGGCCGCGAGCAGGCGCTTCTCCATGTCGGCGAGGATCGGCTCCGGATTGATCTGGCCGAACGGACGCAACGTCGCCTTGGCGGCGAGCTTGGCGGCGATGTCGAAGGTGCCGCCGATGCCGACGCCGACGACGACCGGCGGGCAGTGCTGAGAGCCGGCCTTCAGCACGCAGCTCATGACGTATTCCTCGATCTGATCGAGGGTCGGCGACACGAAGGTCTCGATAGAGGCCCAGCGCCCGGTGCCCAGCGCCTTGGGCGAGCAGGTGATCTCGATGTAGTCGGCGCCGCTGACGAGGTCGTAGGACACGAGCGGCATGTCCTTGCCGGCGTAGCTGCGCTGGTTGGTGAGCGGATTGGTGACGAATTTCAGGATGGGCGGGTCGGCGGTCTCGCACAGATGGGCGAAGCCATCGACGATCGCCTGCTTGATGTCACCGTCGAAGCGGGCCGCCGTGCCGATCTTGACGTCGTAGGTCGGCACGCCGGCGTCGGTGCAGAGGTACTTTTCGCTGCGCTCGGCCGCCTCGGCGGCACCGAGCATGAAACGGAGCACCTTTCTGGCCGACTCGTTCCGCTCCGTCTCGCACGCCTGACGCAGCGCGTCCTTGGTGTCGTCCGGCACCTTGCGCAGCGACCATCCGTAGAGCTGCTCCGTGACCGTCTTCATCAGCTCGTAGGTGATGGCCACGCGTATCCGTCCCGGCGCTTGTCACGTGAGATGCAGCGCAGGACCCTGGAGCAATTCGGTCGACAGGTCCACCACGACGCCCAACTTTGCTACGGCATTTCGCAATGTGAAACGGGACCCGCGAGCTCTCGCCATCGGCGGCTCGTCGGATCGCCGCCGCGCTCGCCGAGGTCGATCTCGCCGGGCTCACCCTCCTCGTCGCGCGCTCGGCGAGGCGTCCTGACGCCGATGCACGAGACCTCCAGGTCGCCAATGCAAAAGAGCCCCCCGGCCGGGGCTGGGGCCGGGGCCGGCGGCGCCGGCTCGCCTCACTCCGCCGCGAGCTCGGGGCCGCGGTTGGCGGCGAAGAACTTCAGCGCCACCTCGGGGAACAGCGCGAAGGACAGCACGTCCTCCAGCGTCGCGTCCGGATAGCCCTTCTCGGCGAGCTTGCGCTTCAGGAGCTCCATCTGAGGCGCGATGTCGTCGGCCGGGCGATGCTCGATCATCTTCTGCCCCGCGATCACCTCCTTCATCACGTCCTGGATCGGCGCCGGGGTGCGGCCATAGGCGCCGCGCGCCAGATCCTTGATCTCCTGCGGCACCACCTTGTAGCGGCCGAGGATGACGTTGAAGGCGGCCATCGAGCCGACGATCTGGCTGGTCGGCGTAACGAGCGGCGGATAGCCGATCTCGGCGCGCACCCGCGGCAGCTCCTCGATCAGCTCCGGATACTTGTCGGCCTTGCCCTGCTGCTTGAGCTGGTTGAGGAAGTTCGACAGCATGCCACCCGGGATCTGGAAGGTCAGCACCTTGGTGTCGATGTCGATCGCGGTGTTGAGCTTGAAGGTGTCGGCCAGATCCTTCTTCACCTTCCGGAAGTGGTCGGCGATCGGATAGAGCTTCTCCTTGTCGATGCCGGTGTCGCGCTCGTGGCCTTCGAGGGCCGCGACCAGCGCTTCGGTGGCGGGCTGCGAGGTGCCGAGCGCGAACGGCGACAGCGCGCAGTCGACCACGTCGGCGCCGGCCTCCATGGCCTTCAGATAGGTCATCGACGCCATGCCGCTGGTGTAGTGGCAGTGCACGTCGACCGGGACGCCGAGCTTCTCCTTGATGGTCTTCACGAGGTCGTAGGCCGTGTAGGGCGCGAGCAGCCCGGCCATGTCCTTCAGGCAGATCGAGTCGGTGCCGAGATCGACCAGATCCTTCGCGACCTTCAGGAAGTTCTCGGTCGTGTGATACGGGCTGATCGTGTAGACGATGGCGCCCTGCACGTGCGCGCCGGCCTTCTTGGCGGCCCGCATCGAGACTTCCAGGTTGCGGGTGTCGTTGAGCGCGTCGAAGATGCGCACCAGGCCGATGCCGTTGTCGACCATCCGCTGCACGAAGGTCTCGACCACGTCGTCGGCGTAGTGGTTGTAGCCGAGCACGTTCTGGCCGCGCAGCAGCATCGAGATCGGCGTCTTCTTGATGTACTTCTTGAGCGTGCGCAGGCGCTCCCACGGATCCTCGTCGAGGAAGCGCAGGCAGGCGTCGAAGGTGGCGCCGCCCCAGGCCTCGAGCGCGAAGTAGCCGATCTCGTCGAGCTGCTCGAGCATCGGAATCATGTCCGACGTGCGCATGCGGGTCGCGGCGAGCGACTGGTGTCCGTCGCGCAGGACAGTTTCGACGATCTTCAGAGGCTTCTTGGTCGTCACGAGGCGCTCCCGCGTTTCTCAGGGCCGTCACGAGCCGTCACGAGCGAGCCGCGGCGTGTCACGTCGCGCAATGCGACGGCGCGGCGGCGCGGATCCCGATCCCGGTCTCGGCGCGAGTTAATAACGCGGGAACGCCGCGGCGCAATCCGTTCCGAGCGTGGTTCTGTCATGAAACGCGATTTTTGCAGTGCGGCTACGGGCTTCCGCGAACAGGGGAAATGCTGAGACGGAGGCGCTTGTCGCTCACGCCGAGACGGCATCGTGTCGCATGCTGGAACGCGAATGTGAATTCCGCCGGCATGCCATGTGCCGTCACGGCTCCGAGTCGTGGACCAAAGTCATGGGTCGACCTCGTGGCGGCATGTCGGGGTGGCGACTCGGCGAAGCGGGTGCGCAAAGGCGCGGCCCGATCGAGCGGTGCGGGTCACCAGGCGCGGGACGCCCGCCGGGGCCCCATCCCGGGGCCGCCGTGGCAGGGGACTCGTGGGCGACCGCTGGCGGGCCGCCCATCGGGGTGCGCTGCTTGCGGCCAACGCCCGCCGGAAGCGTCACGGGACGGTGCGTGCCCTGGACGGGCCGGGGCCGGCCGATGCCCCCGACCGGTTCGGCGCCGAGCGGACGATTCCGGTCCGCCGGCGCTCCGTCCCGCGATCGATGCTCGTCTTGATTGTGGGCTCCTGCCCATCATGGTGCAGTGCAATATTCCATGGAACGAAACCATTCCGCGCTGCACCAGGGGCGCCGCTGCTCAGGCGCCGTTGCCGCGACCCGGCACCTTGACGCTGTCCATGGCGGTCCGCGTGGCGGTCTCGCCGAGGTCCTTGAGCTGCTCGCTGAGCACCTGCATCTGGGTCTGGACGAACTCGGCCTGCATCTTCACGACCTCCTGGATGTCCTTCGCCTGGACCACCCGCTGGGCGAAGTCGAAGGCCGAGATCACGTTGCGTTCCGCGAAGTTCATCGCCTTCTTGCTGATCCCCTGGGCGCCCACCTGGCTCGCCTTCACGCGATCCTCGAACGCCGAGACGGCCTCCTGGGCGGCCTGCATGTAGTTGTTGAAGGCGAGCTTCGCCTGCTCGACGCTGCGCTCCGCGACGGCCCGCATCTCGGACGGGATCTCGAAGGACGGGGTGGTGCCTTTCATCATCTTCCTCTCCTACGGCGGCGGACTCGATCTGGCCGCCTGCAACATGGTCATTATTGCACTGCAACATGAGAATGGCAAATCGAAAACAACCCGTACGGGATATTCTCGTCCTGGTGGTGTCGGGATCCGGAGTAACCCAGAGGAGTACCTGTTAACGTTAGCGAACAGTCGCCGGGGGATGCGCCCGGTCCACCGTGGACGCCCGTGAAAGCGCCATTTATTAAGGGTTTGTTTACGATGGGGCGCGGCGCCTCGGCGAGGCGTGTGGCGCGGCACCCGGGGAGCGACCCCGGTCGCGGAATGTGGGCGCAGCGGATGGGAGATCGGTCGGCCGACCTTTCGGCACTCCTAAGACACCGGCTCACGGTCCATGCCGTGGCGGCGGACCCGGTCTGGCTGTGGTCGACCGACGCCACCCGGCTGCTCTTCGCCAATGCGGCCGGGGCGGCCGTGCTGGGCGCCGGCTCGTTCGCCGCGCTCGCCGATCGGCGCTTCGATCCGGCCGATCCGGCGATCGCCCAGGTCGCCCGGCTCGCCGCCACCCTCTATCCGTCCGGCACCACGATCCTGCATCGGCTGCGCGGCTTCGGCGCGCCGCTCGGGCGGGCGCTCTTGTGCGCCTGCACCCGCGTGACGGTGGACGGCCGCGGCGCCGTGCTGGTGGTCGCGCAGGAGCCGGCCGGCCCGCGCCTGAGCTTCGCCGAACGGGTGCGCCGGCTGTGCGCCGCCTACGACCTCCCGATCGCCGCCTATGCGTCCGACGGCACCCGGATCGCGACCAATCCGGCCGGCGCGCAGGCGCCCGCCGGCGGCGCGACACTCGCGGCGCTCGGCGTCGAGCCGCTGGTCGGCCGCGCACTCGCCGAGGGCAGCGCCACGGGTGACGGACCCTCCGGCCCGGTCGAGATCGTGCGGGTCGGCGAGGGCGCCGAGACGGCGCTGCTGGTCCGGCTGCCACCCGTACCTGTCGCGCCCGCCATCGCGCCGCCCGCCCAATGTCCCGCAGAGATGCCCGCGGCCGCCGGCCGGTCCGCGACGGCCGGGTCGCCCGATCCGGAGCTGCGCGATCCGGAGCCGGTGGCGGAGCAGCCGAGCGTCTCTGCCGCGGATGCTTCCTCTGCCGCGGATGCGTCCGAAGCGGCGGCCGCGGCACCGGACACCCCGGCCGTGGAGGCCGACGCTGCGCCGCCCGAGGCTCCGGCCGTCGGCGATGCCGCGGCCGAATCCTTGGATGCGGAGCTTTTCGAAGCGGAACCGGTCCGAGAGGAGGCCCCCCAGGCCGAGGCGGTCGTGACGGTGGCGGCCGAGGGGCCGGCTGCGGCGGACGCTTCGGAACCGGCCTCGGCGTCACCCATCGCCGTCTCGGACGATCGCGACGCGCAGGACTCCGCGCCGGCCGCGCCCCGCGACGACGAGGCGGAGTGGCGCGACGACATCGACGCGGACGCTGCCAGAGACCCGGACGCTCGCGGCGCGATTCACGCCGCGACCGGCGGGACCGGCACCGAGACGCCGCCCTTGCGCATCGACATGCCGGCGACCGAGCGGCGCCACCCGCTGCGCTTCGTCTGGCAGATGGACGCCGAGGGGCGCTTCACGCTCGGCTCCGACGAGTTCGCCGAGGTGATCGGGCCCCGCGTCGCGCTGGCGCTCGGCCGGCCGTGGCGCGAGATCGCCGCCGCGCTCGGGCTCGATCCGGAGGGGCGGGTGCTGCGCGCCGTCGAGACCCGCGACACCTGGAGCGGCATCGTCGTCTCCTTCCCGGTCGACGGCAGCGAGGAGCGCCTCGACGTCGAGCTGTCCGGCCTGCCGGTCTACGACCGCGCCCGCACGTTCCTCGGCTATCGTGGCTTCGGGGTCTGCCGCGACCTCGGCCGGCTCGCCGATTTCGGCCGGCTGCGCCGCGCCCCCGTGTTCGCGATCGGCGAGGCGGCGACCACGGCCGCGACGCCGGCGCCCGCGACGCCCGCCGGCGCCGATCGTCCGAACCCGGATGGGCCCGAGAACGTCGTCCGCTTCCCGGTGCCGCCGGAGGCGCGGCCCGCGGCCGCCGCGCTCACGGCCGGCGAGCACAACGCCTTCCACGAGATCGCCCGCCAGCTCCAGGCTCGCCTGGGTGGCCGGCCCGACGCGCCGGTGGCGGACGGCGGCGATGTCGGCGATCGGCCGCAGGTCTCCTTCGGCACGGCCAAGCGGGCCGCGGAGACGGCGATCGGCACGGCGGCGGCCGGTCTCGGCGATGCGGCGGGACTCATCGACCGCATGCCGGTGGGGGTCCTGGTCTATCGCTACGACGAGCTCTTGTTCGCCAATCGCAGCTTCCTCGCGACGACCGGCTATCCGGACCTCGACGCGCTCGCCGCCGCCGGCGGGCTGGACAGCCTGTTCGTCGCCGGCGACGCCGATCTCGCCACCTCGCCCGGCCCGCAAGGGCAGGCGCTGGCCATCCTGACCCGGCGCGGCGACCGCAAGCCGGTGGCGGCGCGGCTGTTCGCGATCGGCTGGAACGGCGAGAGCGCCTTCGCGCTGGTGCTGGCGGCGGCCGGCGAGGAGCGCACCCGCGCCGGCGACGTCGCGCTCAAGCGCGCCGAGGCGACCATCCGCGAGCTGCACGCGCTCCTCGACACCGCCTTCGACGGCGTCGTGGTGCTGACCCGCGACGGCACCATCGTGTCGGCGAGCCACAGCGCCGAGGTGCTGTTCGGCGCCGAGGTCGGCGGCCTCGCCGAGACGCCGTTCGTGGACTTGTTCGCCGGTCCGAGCCGCGAGGTCGTCCGCGACACCCTCGCCCGGGTGCGGCGGAGCGGCCGCGTCGCCCTCGACGCCGGCCGCGAGGTGACGGGCGTGGTGCGCGGCGGCGGCGCCGTCCCGCTCGCCATGACCATGGGTCCGATGAGCGACGGCAGCGACCGGCTGTGCGTCGTCTTCCGCGATCTCACGGCGCACCGGGCCGGCGGCTCGGCAGGGACCGCGACGGTCGCCTTCGCGCCCGCCGGAGTGCCGGCCGGCGAGCGCCGGTCCGCGACCGGACAGGCGCCGAATGGGGCGGGCATCGGCGACTCGGCCGGCTTCGTCGCCAAGCTCGGGCACGGCCTGCGCACCCCGCTGACCGCCGTGATGGGCTTCGCCGACCTGATGCTGGAGGAGCGCTACGGCCCGGTCGGCAACGAGCGCTATCGCGGCTATCTGCGCGACATGCGCGCTGCCGCCCAGCAGATGGCCGGGCTGATCGACGACACGCTCAGCCTGTCGCAGGCCGAGAGCGGCACGCTCGAGCTCACCTTCGTGTCGGTCGACCTCAACGAGATCGTCCAGGCGGCCGTGAAGAGCATGCAGCCGCAGGCGAACCGCGAGCGCATCATCATCCGCTCGTCGCTCGCCCCGCGGGTGCCGCCGATCGTCGCCGACACCCGCTCGCTCCACCAGATCATCCTCAATCTGATCGGCAACGCCATCCGGCTCGGCGGCCCCGGCGGCCAGGTGATCGTCTCGACCGGCCAGAACGACCGCGGCCAGGTGGTGCTGCGGGTGCGCGACACCGGCCACGGCATGAGCCAGAAGGATCTGCAGACCGCGCTGCAGGCCGACACCCGCGCCGACACGGCGCCGCCGGCCGGCAACGGCCTCGGTCTGCCGCTCACCAAGGCGCTCGCCGAGGCGAACCGCGGCACCTTCGCGATCACCAGCCGGGTCAACGACGGCACCCTCGTCGAGGTGACGTTCCCGCGGCCCAAGATTCCCGCCGAGTAGGCGGAGCACGGGTCTGCCTCAGACGACAGCCTTCGTCGTCCCGGGGCGCGCCGATGGCGCGAGCCCGGGACCCATATCCCCTGCCTGCCGTGAGCCACCGGCACCGGGCGTATGGATTCCGGGTTCGCGGACCCGACGGTCCGCGCCCCGGAATGACGGACGCCGGGATCCCTCCCGCCCTGTTTGCGTTATGCTCCGAGGTGCCGGTGCCGTCAGGGCCGGCTGCGTCCGCTCCGCGACACCCCCGCGCGGCGTCGGCCGCCGCGGGCCGTCCGTCGCGATGCGGCCGGACCGATCGGGGCGGGGGCGATCGGAGGCGGCGATGCGCATCCCGGTGGTCGGCATCCCGGTGGTCGGCGGCGCGCGGCGCGCGGCGCGAGCCGCGGTCGGAGCCCTGGTGCTCGCCGTGGCGATGCTCGCCGCGGCGCTGTCGGGGACGACGCCGGCGCGCGCCGCCGAGGAGGTCGACCTGCTGCTGGCGCTCGCCGCCGACGTGTCGCGCAGCGTCGACGGCCAAAAATTCCAGCTCCAGCGCGACGGCTACGCGGCCGCCCTCACCGACCCGAAGGTGGTCGCGGCGATCACGGGCGGCACGCTCGGCCGCATCGCGGTCGCCTATATCGAATGGTCGGGCGCCGGCAACCAGAAGGTCGTCATCGACTGGACCGTGATCCGCGACGCCGACAGCGCCGGCAAGTTCGCCACCCAGCTCCTCGAGAGCCCGCGCGCCTTCGCCGACCGCACCTCGATCTCGGGCGGCATCGACTTTTCGGTGGCGCAGCTCGAGCGGGCGCCGTTCCAGGCGCGGCGAAGGACCATCGACGTGTCGGGCGACGGGACCAACAATTCCGGCCGCGACGTGACGGCGGCGCGCGACGAGGCGGTCGCCAAGGGCATCCAGATCAACGGTCTCGTCATCCTCACCGAGCAGCCGCTGTCGTGGAACGCCGAGCACACCAACCCGGCGGGCGGGCTCGACGCCTACTTCCGCAACAACGTGATCGGCGGGCCCGGCGCCTTCGTGATGACGGCGCAGAACTTCGACTCCTTCGGCCAGGCGCTGATCGGCAAGCTGATCGCCGAGATCGCCGGCACGGCACCGCCGTCGCGCGCGGCGCGGGTCGCGCCGTCCGGCATGGACACGCTGCTGCGCTGAGAGCGGCGCGCTCGGACAGGCTTCGTCTAGCCGCGGGGTAATCCGCGGCCTGGCGTCGCAGCGCCGTGCGGGGCGGGGCGTGGCGTCGCGGGAGCGCGCCGCCGCCCCGTGGCGAAGCGACGGAATTCCGTTTCAGATTCGAAAGGTTCCAATCTCGGAATCGTTCCAAGTCCATGACGGATCGGGAGAATTCCTTGACGCGCGCGGCCCCGCACCTCTAGCTCGGCGGCAGGTGTTCGCCGACACGTGCCTCACAGTCCCCCGTCAGGAGCCTGCCATGCCGACGCGCCCGCGCTCTTCGTCGTCCGCCCGCATCTCGTCCGCCATCGTCGTCGCCGCGACGCTCGTCGCCGTGCCGCCGGCGGCGCTCGCCCAGTCCGGCGAGGTGAACGTCTACACGTATCGCGAGGCGAAGCTGGTCGCGCCGCTGTTCGAGGCCTTCACCAAGGACACCGGCATCAAGGTCAACACCATCTCGGCGAGCAGTGGGCTCGAGCAGCGCATCGCCACCGAGGGCGCCAACAGCCCGGCCGACGTGCTGCTCACCGTCGACATCGGCCGCCTCAAGGAGGCGATCGACCTCGGCGTCGCCCAGCCGATCAAGTCCGACGTGCTCGACAAGGTGGTGCCGGCCCAGTACCGCGATCCGAACGGCCTCTGGTACGCCGCCTCGGCGCGCGCCCGCGTCGTCTACGCCTCGAAGGCGCGCGTCGCCCAGAACGAGATCACCTACGAGGAGCTGGCCGATCCCAAGTGGAAGGGTCGCGTCTGCATCCGCTCCGGCCAGAACATCTACAACAACGCGCTGTTCGCCGCCGCCGTCGCCCACTACGGCGAGGCCAAGGCCGAGGAGTGGCTGAAGGGCCTCAAGGCGAACCTCGCCCAGAAGCCGTCGGGCGGCGACCGCGAGGTGGCGCGCGACATCGCCGCCGGCAAGTGCGACATCGGCGTCGGCAACACCTACTACTGGGCGCTGATGAGCGAGCGCGAGCCCGACAAGAAGGCCTGGGCCGAGGCCACCAAGGTTATCCTGCCGACCTTCCAGGGGCACGGCACCCACATGAACGTGTCCGGCGTGATCCTCGCCAAGAACGCCCCCAACAAGGCGAACGGCCTGAAGCTGATCGAGTGGCTGGTCGGCGAGCAGGCGCAGAAGATCTACGCCGACATGAACTTCGAGTATCCGATCCGGTCCGGCGTGAAGCCGCATGCGGTGATCGCCGCCTATGGCGAGCTCGCCGCCGACCCGCTGCCGATCGCCACCATCGCGGACAACAAGAAGAAGGCCGCGACCCTCGTCGACAAGGTGGGCTTCGACAACTGAGCACGCGGGCGGCCACGCTTCTCTCACGTCGTCATGGCCGGGCTCGTCCCGGCCATCCACGTTTTCGCGCGATGCCGGGCCGCGACGGCGCGGCATTGCACGAGGCCGAGCATGATGGGGGAGAGATCGGGGCGGATGCTCCCGATCACGTCCCGCGGACGGCGTGGGCGCACGGCTCGATCGTTCCGCGTCGCCTTCTTCGTCTTCCCCGCCACCCGCTCGCCTGGGCCTTGCTCGCCGCCCTCGCGGCGCTCGTCGCGACGCCGCTCGCCAGCCTTCTCGCCATCGCGCTGCGCGGCGATCCCGAGCTGTGGCCGCATCTCGCCGCCTATGTGCTGCCCGACGCGATCGTGACGACCGCGCTTTTGCTCGCCGGCATCGCGGTCCTCACGTCGCTGATCGGCGTCGGCACCGCCTGGCTGGTCGCCGTGCACGACTTCCCGGGTCGTTCGCTGATGACCTGGCTGCTGCCGCTGCCGCTCGCCTTCCCGACCTACATCGTCGCCTACGTGTACGCCGACACGCTCGACACGCTCGGCCCCGTGCAGGGGGCGCTGCGCTGGCTCCTCGGCATCGCGGTGCCGGCCGGCTCGCTGCTGCCGGAGCCGCGCTCCCTCGGCGGCGCCGTCGTGATCATGAGCCTCGTGCTCTACCCCTATGTGCATCTCGCCATGCGGGCGAGCTTCCAGGGGCGCAGCGCCGTGCTGATCGAGGCGGCGCGGCTGTTCGGGGCGAGCCCCTGGCGGATCGCCCGCACCATCACGCTGCCGATGGCGCGCCCGGCGCTCGCCGCCGGCCTCGCGCTGGTGCTGATGGAATCCCTCAACGACATCGGCGCTACCGAGTATCTCGGCGTGCGGACCCTGACGCTCGCCGTGTTCACCACCTGGCTCAACCGCGGCAGCCTCGCCGGCGCCGCCCAGATCGCCGTCGTGATGCTGATCGCGGTCGCCGCCCTGATCGCCCTGGAGCGCCACGCCCGCCGCCACCGTGTGGTCGCCGCGAGCAGCGCCGACGCGCGCACCTGCCGGCGCGTGCCGCTGACCGGCGCCGCGGGCATCCTCGCGCTGCTCGCCTGCCTGGTGCCGGTCGGGCTCGGCTTCGCCGTGCCGTTCGGCTTCCTGCTGCGCGAGGTCTTGACCCGCGGCCTTCTCGTCGGGTTCGACCCCGATCTGGTCCGCCACATCGGCTCGACCGTGATGCTGGCCGGTGCCGCCACGGTGCTCGTGCTGGGGCTCGGCTTCGGCGGCGCCTTCGCGGCCCGGCTGATCCGGCGCCGCCGCGCCGGAGCCCTGCTCGGCGCCGCGGGTCTCGGCTACGCGGTGCCCGGCACGGTGCTGGCGCTCGGGCTGCTCGGCCCGCTGGTCGCGGTCGACGAGGCGATCGGCGGCGTGGTGCGGGCCGTCACCGGGCACGGCGCCGGCCTGCTGCTCGCCGGCTCGGCCGCCGCCGTCGTCATCGCCTACACGATCCGGTTTCTCGCCATCGCCACCGGCTTCGCCCAGGCGGCGCTGACCCGCCTCCCGGTCGACCTCGACGACGCCGCCGCCTCGGTGGGCGCGCGGCCGCGCCGTGTCGTCGCCGCCGTGCATCTGCCGCTCACCCGCCCGGCGCTGGTCGGCGCCGCGCTCCTGGTCTTTGTCGACTGTCTGAAGGAGCTGCCCGCGACCCTGCTGCTGCGGCCGCTGAACACCGAGACGCTGGCGACCTATGTCTACCAGTTCGCCACCCGCGGCAGCTTCGAGGAGGGGGCGCTCGCCGCCCTGCTGATCGTCCTGGTCGGGCTCGTCCCGGTGATCCGCATGGTCCGGCTCGCCGACGATCTCGACCCGGACGCGCCGCTCGCGTAGCATCGTGCCGCACCTGCAGCATGGAACGGACCGGCGGCCGGGCGGGAGCCCGCGCGGGCCGGAGCGAGACACGACCGGGAGGCGATCGTCGGGGCTTCGGCGCGCTGCCGGCGATCGACCGGAACGACTGAACGAACTTGCAAATCCGTCATCCGAACGGCCATGTCGCGGGCCGGCGAACCGGCCCGCGAAGGCGAGCAAACGGCGGTGGGATCATGAGGGTGGGAACATGAAGAAGGTCTATGCGGACCCGTCCGCGGCCCTGGCAGGGCTGTTGAAGGACGGGATGACGATCATGTCGGGCGGCTTCGGCCTGTGCGGCATCCCCGAGAGCCTGATCAAGGCGGTGCGCGACTCGGGGGCCAAGAACCTGACCGTGATCTCCAACAATGCCGGCGTCGACGGGATCGGCCTCGGGATCCTGCTGGAGACCCGCCAGATCCGCAAGATGATCTCGTCCTATGTGGGCGAGAACAAGCTGTTCGCGCAGCAGTTCCTGTCCGGGGACCTGGAGCTCGAGTTCAACCCGCAGGGCACGCTCGCCGAGCGCATCCGGGCCGGCGGCGCCGGCATCCCGGCCTTCTACACCAAGACCGGCGTCGGCACCGTGATCGCCGACGGCAAGGAGGTGCGCGAGTTCAACGGCGAGAAGTACGTGATGGAGACCGGCCTCGTCGCCGACGTCTCGCTCGTGCACGCCTGGATGGGCGACACCGAGGGCAACCTCGTCTACCGGAAGACCGCCCGCAACTTCAATCCGATGATGGCCACGGCCGGCAAGGTGACGATCGCCGAGGTCGAGCACCTGGTCGATCCGGGCGACATCGAGCCCGACCGCATCGTCACGCCCGGCATCTTCGTCAAGCGTCTGGTGCAGGTGCACGCCGAGAAGCACATCGAGCAGCGGACCACGCGCAAGCGCAGCCTGGCCGAGATGCCGGCCGGCGCCGGGGAGGAAGTGTGATGGCCTGGACCCGTGACCAGATGGCGGCCCGCGCCGCCCGCGAGCTGAAGGACGGCTTCTACGTCAATCTCGGCATCGGCATCCCGACGCTCGTCTCCAACTACATCCCGGAGGGCGTCAAGGTCGTGCTGCAGAGCGAGAACGGCATGCTCGGCATGGGCCCGTTCCCGTATGACGGCGAGGAGGATGCCGACCTGATCAACGCCGGCAAGCAGACCATCACGGAGCTGCCGACGACCAGCTACTTCTCCTCCGCCGACAGTTTCGCGATGATTCGCGGCGGCCATATCGACCTGTCGATCCTGGGCGCCATGCAGGTCGCCGAGAACGGCGACCTCGCCAACTGGATGATCCCGGGCAAGATGGTGAAGGGCATGGGCGGCGCCATGGACCTGGTCGCCGGGGTGAAGAAGGTCGTCGTGGTGATGGAGCACGTCGCCAAGGACGGGCCGAAGCTGCTGCACCGCTGCAACCTGCCGCTCACCGGCGCCAACGTGGTCGACATGGTGATCACGGACCTCGCCGTGTTCACCATCGACAAGCACGGCCCGGGCGGCATGACCCTGATCGAGCTCGCCGACGGCGTGTCGCTCGACGAGGTCAAGGCCAACACCGAGGCGACCTTCAAGGTCGGCTCGGCCAAGGCGGCCTGAGCGGGCTTCGGCGCCGAGCGCCCGGCTCCGCGTCGCGCGTTCGGACGCTGCGTCCCTCGGAGGCCGCGTGCCCCGGACAAGGCACATCGGGCCGCAGGCCCGGTGTGCCGCAGAGCCGGGGCCCAGGGGCGCCACGGAAAGCGGACAGACCGGGGCCCGCCGGGTGGTCGCGTGAGGCGCCTCGCCCGATCGCCCCGGGTCCCGGGTCGCGGCGCCATGCGCCGCGCCCGGGACACGAGGCCTCACCGCGGGTGGGGCGTCGATGGGCGTCGCGGTCGTTTCGGACCTCGTTCTCGCTTGTGTGTTTTCCAAAAAGCCCTGCCGGTGCCGAGTCTTGGGCGAGTCCTGCCGGCCACGAAAGGGTCACAGAGATCGCGCAGGGTCGCGGCGTTCCGCCGTCATTGGCCGGCCCAACCCGCAAAACATCGGATCCGTGCTGCCGTGAGCGTTCCCACCGGCTTCAAGCGCCTTGCCGCCGCCGTCTCCGCGGTGGTGGTGGGCGGACTCGTGGTGCTGGGGCTGGCGTCCTATCTGGTTTCGGTCGATGCCGCCCGCGACGCCGTGACGGGCGAGGTGCGGGCCGTCACCGGGTTGGAGCCGACCGTGCGGGGCACCTCGACCCTGTCGATGTTCCCGTCGCCGCGCATCGCGCTCGGCGACGTCGCCCTCGCCGGCTATGCCGAGGACGACTCGCCCTTCGTGGCCGAGGCGCTGGTCGCCAATGTGCGCTGGCTGCCGCTGCTGCTCGGCCGCATCGAGATCGCCGACATCGCGCTGGTGCGGCCGCACATCACGGTGCGGTTCGACGCCGACGGGCGCTCCAACTGGTCGCCGCTGGTCGCCACGCTCGCTTTGGCGATGCGGCCCGACCCGCGTGCCGAGCCGCGCTCCCTGTCCTTCTCCGAGATCCGGATCACCGACGGCACCGTCGTCCTGGTCGACGCCGGCCGCGGGTTGAGCGAGGCGCTGGAGCGGGTCGAGCTGTCGCTCGCCTGGCCGTCGATCGCCAAGAGCTTCGCGGCCACCGGCCGGGTGACCTGGCGGGACGAGCCGCTCGACCTCGCGCTGGCGATCGCCGACTTTCCGGCCGCGCTGGTGGGCGAGACCTCCGGCCTGAAGCTGCGGGTCGGCGGGCTGCCGCTCAAGGCGGCCTTCGAGGGCGCCATGAGCCTGCGCCCGAGCCTCAAGATCGACGGCACGCTGGCCGCCGACGCGCCCTCGCTGCGCGGTGGGCTCGGCTGGGTGTCGGGCCGGCCGTTCTACGGCGTCGGGCTCGGCCGGTTCGCTCTGAAGGCCAAGACCAACGTGGTCAGCGGCACGGTCGCCCTGTCCAGCCTCAACATCGAGCTCGACGGCAACGCCGCCGAGGGCGTGCTGACCTGGGGGCTGGCCGAGCGCCGGAGCCTGCAGGGGACGCTCGCCGTCGACACGCTCGACCTGACCCCCTACGCGGCGGCGCTGCGGCTGATGGCCGCCGATCAGCGCGCCTGGAACCGCAAGCCGCTGTCGCTCGACTGGTTCGACGACGTCGACCTCGACCTTCGGGTCTCCGCCGCCCGGGTGCTCACCCCGCAGACGCGCTTCGGCCGCACCGCGATGGCGGCGACCCTGCAGAACCGGCGCCTGGTCGTCACGGTCGGCGAGGCGCACGCCTTCAACGGCGTCGTCACCGGCTCGCTCGCCCTCGACAAGACCGCCGACGGGGCGGCGTTCCGCTCCCAGCTCTCGTTCCGCAATGTCGACCTCGAGACCTGCCTGTCCGAGCTGATCGGCGTGCGCCGGCTGGAAGGGAAGGGCAACGTCCTGGTCAGCCTCGACGGGGCGGGGTCGAGCGTCTTCGGCGTCACCCGCACCCTCAACGGCCGCGTCTCGCTCACCGCCGCCAACGGGGCGCTGGTCGGGGTCAATGTCGAGCAGCTCCTGCGCCGGCTGGAGCGTCGCCCGCTCGGCGGCGGCGCCGACTTCCGTTCCGGCCGCACCCCCTTCGACAGCCTCGCGGTCGTCCTCAAGGTCAGCAACGGCACGGCCCAGGCCGAGGATGTCCGCCTGCAGGGCACCAATGTGCGGCTCGCCGTGGCCGGGACGGCCTCGGTGCCGAGCCGCGAGCTCGATCTCACCGGGACGGCGAGCCTGCTGGCGCCCATGCTCGAGCAACCGCCGACCTTCGAGCTGCCGTTCTTCGTCCAGGGCAGCTGGGACGACCCGATGATGCTGCCCGACACCCAGGCGCTGATCCGCCGCTCCGGTGCGGCGGCGCCCCTGCTCGACTCGCTCTCGGACAAGCGCACCCGCGATGCGGTCCGCTCGGCGATCGACCGGCTCGGCGGCGGCGACGGCGCCGCCGTGCTGCGCCGCCTCGGCATCGGG
>NZ_NHSK01000095.1 GCF_016653355.1 Rhodoplanes elegans
AAGGCGCGGCGCTCGAAGCGCAGGCCTTCGGCGAGCGGCAGCTCGTGGGCGCGCTGGACCAGCTCCTTGGCCGTCATCGCGGTCGGCAGCGACATCGCGGCGATCGTCTCGGCCGCCTGCATGGCGATGCTCATCATATCGGCGAGCGGCACGACGCGGGAGACGAGGCCGCAGCGCTCGGCTTCGGTCGCGTCCATCATCCGGCTGGTGAGGACGAGGTCCATGGCCTTGGCCTTGCCGAGCGCGCGGGTGAGGCGCTGCGTGCCGCCGAGCCCCGGCACGATGCCGAGCGTGATCTCGGGCTGGCCGAACTTCGCGTTGTCGGCGGCGATGACCACGTCGCACTGCATCGCCAGTTCACACCCGCCGCCGAGCGCGAAGCCGGCGACCGCCGCGACGGTCGGCTTGCGCGAGCGCGCCGGGCTGTCCCAGTTCGCCATGTAGTTCGAGCTGAAGTTGTCGATGAAGGAGCGCGGCGCCATCTCCTTGATGTCGGCGCCCGCCGCGAAGGCGCGCTCCGACCCGGTGATCAGCACGCAGCCGACGCCCTCGTCCTGATCGAACGCCGCGAAGGCGGTCCGCAGCTCCTCGGCGAGCGTCGAGTTCAGGGCGTTCAGCGCCTTCGGCCGGTTCAGCCTTATGACGCCGACGCGTCCCACGGTTTCGACGATCAGGGTCTCGTAGCTCATGGTCTCGGTCTCGTCTGGAAGGGCGGCCGGCCGTGGGCCGACCGCCCGCTTGGTGTCAGGAGCGCACGGCCGGCGCGACGTAGTCGGCCGTGATCTTGTCGACGGAGGCGGTGCCGGCGAGCTGCATGGTCATCACCAGCTCGGCCTTGAGGCGCTGGAACACGGCCTCGACGCCCTGGGCGCCGCCGAGCGCGAGCCCGTAGAGCAGCGGCCGCCCGATGCCGACCACGCTGGCGCCGAGCGCCAGACAGCGGAACACGTCCTGGCCGCGCCGGATGCCGCTGTCGACGACGATCGGGATCTTGCCGCCGACCGCGTCGGCGATCTTCGGCAGCACCGCGAAGGTCGCCGGCGAATGGTCGAGCTGACGACCGCCGTGGTTGGACACCCACACGCCGGCGCAGCCTTGCTTGACGCATTCCGCCGCGAGGCCGGGCGTGAGCACGCCCTTGACGAGGACCGGAAGCCCGCTCTCCTTCTGGCAGAAGGCGACGTCGGCGAAGGTCAGATCCTTCTTCTGCAGATCGGGGTTCTGGCCGGCCAGTGCCGGGGACTTCGGCATGTTGCCGAAGCCGAGATGCGGCGGCGGCTTGAGGCCGAGCCTGGCGGCGCGCTCGCGGTTGCCGAACGAGGTCGCGTCGACGGTGAGCACGATCGCCGTGTAGCCGGCCGCCTTGGCGCGCTGGAGCTGCTCGCGGGCGTAGCCCGGGTCCTCGGGAAAGTAGATCTGGAACCAGCGGGCGCCGGTCCCGTTCGCCGCCGCGATGTCCTCCACCGAGAGGTTCGACACGGAGGGCGTCACATACAAGGCCCCGGCCGCCGCCGTGCCCTTGGCGGTTCCGGCCTCCTTGCCGGCATGGGCGAAGCCGTGCATGCCCATCGGCGCGGCGAGGACCGGCAGCGCGAGCTTCGCGCCCAGAATGGTCGTGGTGGTGTCGGGCACCTTCACGCCGGAGAGGAAGCGCGGCTCGATCACCACGCGATCGAACGCCGCCTCGTTCTCGCGCAGCGTCCACTCGTCACCGCTGCCGCCGGCGATGAAGTGGAAGCCGAACGGCGGCAGCACCTTCTCGGCCTGGCGCTCCAGATCACGCAAGCTGATGACGTTGATCTTCTGCTCGGACGACGGCGCCACATAGGGGGCCGCGGAGGCGTCGGCCTGGGCCGACGGCCGCGCCGAGGTGTCGACCTGCGCGACCGCGGTCGAGGCGTGCGCCGCGACGGCCGTCGCGGCCAGTGTTCCGGTGAGCAACAAATCTCGTCTGTGAATAGTCAAGGTACGGTCCTCGTCAAGGTGTCCGAGGCATTCGCGAGACGCGGAGTCGAAGGGACGACCGGGCTCGCCGCCACGATGTCGGACGGCACCGTGGCCGTCGCTCGTGCGGCAGGGCGGCCGGAGTCGCCCCGTCTTGCTGTTGGGGGGTGGGGGCCGTCACGACGCGGATCCGCGAGAGGAGCGACGTGACGGCGCGAGACGAAGACCGGCCGAGACGCGGGCCGCCGCGGGCCGGCGATCGCTCGCTCCGGCCCGCATCAGGAACTGATAGAGCGAGGTCGTGCCGTCCGGCTCCGGCCGATGCGTCGCCTGCCTCTGCTGCAGCGACCGGGGTGTCGGGACCGACCGTTTCATCGCGTCACTCCGCCGGAACCGGATGCAGGTCGCCGTCGGTGCCGAGATAACGGTCGCCGTCGTAGAAGCGCGACGCGCCGGCCTTCTGGAGCACGGCGAGCATGTGGGGCAGCGGCCGGCCCTCGCGGGCGAGCCAGTCGATCAGGCGCTGCGCGCCGATGCGGTCGATCAGCTCGAACGGGCCCTTGGCCCAGGCGAAGCCCCAGCGCATGGCGCGATCGACATTGACGATGTCGTCGGAGATCTGCGGCACCAGATCGGCGGCGTAGAGGAGGGTGCCGCCGAGCACGTCGCGCACCAGCGCGCCGTCGGCGTTCTCCGCGAAGAACACCGTCTCCAGCGCGGCGGAGGCGCCGTCGAGCTTGATCTTGGTCGACGGTCCCCAGGTCCCGGCTTCCGGATCGAAGACCTCCTTGAGCTTCGCGCCGTCGGCGGCCTTCTGCATGCGATAGAAGCCACCGCCGCTCTTGCGGCCGAGCTGGCCGCGCGCCAGCATCGCGGCCTCGGCGGCCGGCAGCGAGGCGGTCGGTCGTCCGGCGTCGCCCGCGGGCAACGTCTCGGCGAGGTTCTTGGCGATCGAGGAGACGACGTCGAGGCCGATCAGGTCGACGAGGCCGTAGAGGGCCGTGCCGGGGAAGCCGACCGGGGCTCCCAGGAGCGCGTCGATGCGGTCGATCGAGGTGCCGGCGGCGCGGTGCTTCGCGCCGAGATGCAGGCCCGACAGGATGAAGTAGAGGCCGATGCGGTTGCCGATGAAGTTCGGCGTGTCCTTGGCCGTGACGAGGCCTTTCTTCAGGCCGCCGCGCAGGAAGGCGCCGAGCTTTTCACGCGCATCCGCCCGAGTCTCGGGGCCGGTGACGATCTCCAGGAGCCGCATCACCCGCACCGGATTGAAGAAGTGCGTCACCAGCATGTCGCGCTTCAGGCGCTCCGGCTCGCCGGCCACGATCGCCGAGAGCGGGATGCCGGACGTGTTGGTGGAGACGACCGAGCCGTCGCGGCGGACCGGCTCGATCGCCGCCAGCACGGCCTTCTTGGCCGGCAGGCTCTCGATCACGGCCTCGCAGATCCAGTCGCAGGCGGCGATCCGGCCGACGTCCTTGTCCATGGTGCCGACCGCGACCTTGTCGCGGAACAGCGCCTTCTCGGCGTCGTCCGCGGCCAGAGCCTCGACGCGGCCCTTGGCGGCCGCCGCGAAGCCCTCGTTCGCCTCCAGGATCAGCACGTCGCAGCCGGCCGCCGCACAGGCCGCGGCGATGCCGCTGCCCATGGTGCCGCCGCCGATCACCGCCACCGATTTGATGTCTTGGCTCATGCTCGTCGTCCGGTTCGCCGGCCGCGGGCGGCCGGATTGTCTGGGAACGGAGCCGGGGGTGATCCCCCGGCCCCGCAGCGCGTGTGCGCCGGTTCGCCGCGCCAGTCCAGCGCGTTCTCGGTTCGGTTTTCTACTAGTCCAGGGCCTTCTTGGCCTTGTCGGGGGCGATGATGAGACCGATGAAGGCCAGGATCGCGATCACCTCGAAGTAGACGATCACCGGCGTGGTCGACCCGCCGGCCTGGCCCATCAGCCAGGTCGCGACGAGCGGCGCCATGCCGCCGCCGAAGATGATGCCGAACTGCTTGCCGAGCGACGAGCCGGAGACCCGGATCTCGGTCGGGAACAGCTCCGCCGTGAAGGCCGCCTCGGGGGCGAACATCAGGCCGTGGATCAGGCCGATGGAGACGACCAGGCCGAGGATCAGGAACAGCGGGTCCTTCATGGCGAGGATCTGGAAGAAGATCGGGAACCAGATCATGGCCAGCACGACGCCGAGAATCATGAACGGCTTGCGGCCGAGCTTGTCGCTCCAGAAGGCGATCAGCGGCACCATCAGCATCTCGGCGATGTTGGCGAACATCGGGCCCGAGGTGACCTTGGCGGGCGACATGCCGAGCGTCTTCACGGCGTAGCCGATGACGAACACGGTCGACAGGTACTGGAACGAGGAGTGGACCATGTTGGCGAGCGCGCCCAGCACGATCGCCTTCTTGTGCGAGCGCAGCGCCTCGAGGATCGGCGCCTTCTGGGTGCCGGCCTCCGCCTGCTTCTTCTTGAGCAGCAGCGACTCGTCGACCGAGTGGCGGATATAGGTCCCGATCACCACCAGCACGAAGCTGAACAGGAACGGGATGCGCCACACCCAGTCGATGAACGTGTCCTTGCCGTAGGCACCGCTGAGGATCGCGATCAGGCCGGAGGCGACGATGATGCCGATCGGGCCGGACGCGTTGACCCAGGAGGCGAAGAAGCCGCGCCGCGCCTGCGGGGCATTCTCCAGCGTCAGCGACACCGCGTTCATGTACTCGCCGCCGAACGCGAAGCCCTGCAGGAAGCGCAGCACGACGAGGGCGATCGGCGCGAACAGGCCGGCCGAGTCGTAGCGCGGCAGGCAGCCGATCAGGAACGAGGCGACGCCCATGATGACGAAGGTCATCATCAGCATGGCCTTGCGGCCGATCTTGTCGCCGTAGTGGCCGAACACCATGCCGCCGAGCGGACGCGCCACGAAGCCGACCGCGAAGGTGGCGTAGACGGCCATCATGCTGGCGACCGAATCCATCTTCGGGAAAAAGAAGTGGTCGAACACCAGCGGGGCCGTGAACGCATAGATGAAGAAGTCGTAGTGCTCGATCGCCGAGCCCAGCGACGACGCGACCACCAGCCGGCGAAAGGCCGGGGTCGTCTTGGCGTCCGCGGCAGGCATAGCTCCGCCGTCCGCGGTCGCGGTTGTCTCAGACATCGCATCTACTCCGGGGTGGGGGTCGGTTGGTTAGCTGTCGTGCAGGGGGCGTGACCTCCGGGTCGCTGCACCGTCTCGTTGGACGTCTTGTTCGACAGGGCCCGTCGGAGACGGGCCCTGGTTCATCGCGGGGTCTTCTTGCGGTCGAGGAACGCCCGCATGCGGTCGTGCTTGTCTTTCGTCGCGAAGGTGAGCTGGAAGCCGGCGCGCTCGCTGCGCAAGCCCGCCTCCAGCGGCACGTTCTGGCTCTCCAGAACCAGCTCCTTGGTCTTTCGCACGGCGATCGGGGCCGCCGACGCGATCAGGCCGGCGAGGCGCAGCGCCTCGGGCATCACGGCGGCATCGTCGACCAGCCGGCTGACCAGCCCGATGGCGCGCGCCTCCTCGGCGTCGATGATCTCGCCGGTCAGCATCAGCCGCATGGCGTTGAACTTGCCGACCGCCCGCGTCAGCCGCTGGGTCGCGCCGCCGCCCGGCGTGATGCCGATCATCACCTCGGGCTGGCCGAACTTCGCCGAGCGGCCGGCCACGATGATGTCGGCATGCATGGCGAGCTCGCAGCCGCCGCCGAGCGCGAAGCCGTTGACGGCGGCGATCACGGGCAGCGGGCAGTCGGCGATGGCGCCCCACAGCCGGCCCATGTCGCGCCCGATGATCTCGACCGGGTCGGCATCGACATATTCGGAGAGGTCGGCACCGGCGCAGAACGCCTTGTCGTCGCCCGTGATCACGATGCAGCGGAGCGAAGGCTCCGCCGCGAGATCCGTGAACGTCGCGGCGAGCGCCCGCCGCAATGCCAGGTTGAGAGCATTGCGCATGTCCGGCCGGTTGATGCGCACGACCGCGATCGCCTCGGACGGCCGATCGACGCGCAGCAGGGGTTCTTCCGAATCGGTGGTCATGCGCACACTCTCGCGTCAGCGTCCCTTGAACACCGGGCGGCGCTTCTCCAGGAGCGCGGCGACGGCTTCGGCGTGATCCTCGGTCTGGTGCGACAGCGCCTGGTAGGCAGCGGCCATCTCGAGCACCGTGTCGAGGCGGGCGATCTGAGATTCGCGCAGCAGGCGCTTGCTCCAGCGCAGCGCGTGCGGCGGGTTGGAGGCGATGCGGCCGGCCATCTCGAAGGCGACCGTCATCAGCTGGTCGTGCGGCACCACGCGGGAGACGAGGCCGATCTCCCGCGCCTCGTCGGCGTCGATCGGGTCACCCGTGAACGCCATCTCGGCGGCCCGCGCGTAGCCGACGACGCGCGGCAGCAGCCACGAGCCGCCGTCGCCCGGCACGATGCCGACCTTGACGAAGCTCTCGGCGAAGACGGCGCGGTCGGAGGCGATGCGGATGTCGCACATGCAGGCGAGGTCGCAGCCCGCCCCGATCGCCGGGCCGTTGACGGCGGCGATCGCCGGCACGTCGAGCTTCCACATCGCCGTCGGGATACGCTGGATGCCGGCCCGGTACTGCTCGGCGATCTGCTGCGGCTCGCCGCCGAACATGCCCTTGCGGCCGTGCATGTCCTGCACGTTGCCGCCGGACGAGAACGCCTTGCCGTCGCCGGTGACGATGACGCAGCGGATGTCGAGGTCGTCGTTGGCGAGCCGGACGGCGTCCTCGATCGCCTTGTAGAAGCGCTCGCCCGACAGGGCGTTGCGGGTCTTGGGGTCGGCGATCTTCAGGAGCATCACGTGGTTGCTCCGGGAGACCTCGAGCGTCGCAGTCATGGTCGCGCCTTTCGTCGATGCGGTAATATCGTCCATCTTAGTCACTCCGCATCCGCGCGTCCCGGGTGTATCGGGGCGGCGGGTCGCCGCGCGGGTGTCGCGCGGCCGCCCGTCCCGATACGGCTTCGCTCAGGCGCCGACCATCGCCAGGCCGCCATTGGCCAGCAGGAACTGGCCGGTCATGTGCTTGGAGTCTTCGGCCGCCAGGAACAGGGTCGGGCCGACCATGTCCTCGGGCGTGGCGATGCGGGCGAGGGGGGTCTGCTTGAGGACCTCCTCGCGGCGGCCGTTCTTCCAGTCGTGGCGGTTCTTCAGCGCCTCGGTCTCCATGAAGGCGGCGCCGAGCGTGTTGACCCGCACCAGCGGGGCCAGCGCCCTCGCGTAGGACTTGGTCAGGCCGATGACGCCGTACTTCGCGGCCGCATACTGGGGGGCGCGCGGAGAACCGGCGATCACCACCTGCGAGCCGATGTTGACGATCGTGCCGCCGCGGCCACTGTCGAGCATGCGCGAGCCGATCTCGTGGATCATGAACATGGTGCCCATGATGTCGACGCGCAGCGTGTGCTCGATCACCTTCTCGTCGAACTCGCGCCAGGACTTCTGGTCGAGCGCCATGTCGCCGACATTGTTGACCAGCACGTCGCAGCCGCCGAAGCTGCCGAAGCAGGTCTCGGCGATTTTCAACACGTCGGCGTGCGAGCCGATGTCGCCCTTCACGGCGATCGCCTTGCGGCCCTTCGCCTCGATCTGCTTCACCACCTCCTCGGCGCCCTTGGCCGACGAGTTGTAGTGGACGACGACGTCGGCGCCCTCGTCCGCGAAGGCGAGCGCCAGCACGGCCCCGAAGCCGCGGCCGGATCCCGTCACGAGCACCTTCTTGTCCTGGAAACGACCCATCTCAGTGTTCCTTCTCGAAGCGTGATCTCCCGGAACCCGGCCGCGTGTGCGGCCGGGCTCGCCTCGTCTGCACGAGGCCGGGGATGATCAGCCGTGGCGTTTGACGATCTCGACGAACTCCGCGTCGGTCAGCAGGCCGCGCTTCTGCAGGGCGAGCTTCTTGACCTCGGCGAGCAGCACCGGAACCTTGTCGTCCGCGACCTTCAGGCCGAGGGCTTCGCCCTTCAGCGTGATCGACGCGGCGCCGCTCTTCTTGCCGAGCACGATGCCGCGCGGCGTGTCGAGCAGCGCGGCCGCGTAGGGCTCGATGGCGTGCGGCAGGTGGAACTGGGCCGCCACCGCGCCGGTCTCGCGCACGAACAGGTTCTCGCCGACCACCGGCTTCCACGGCTCGAGCCCGTAATGGGCGATCTGCCGCAGCCGCTCCGAGGCCTTGCGGACCTTGGTGAGGTCGAGGCCGGTGTCGATGCCGTAGAGCAGCTCGAGCGCCAGCGCGATCTCCGGGATGTTGGCGTTTCCGCCCCGCTCGCCGATGCCGTCCACGGTGCCGTGGATCCAGGCCGCACCGGCGTCGATCGCCGCCACCGCACTCGCGGTGGCGAGCCCGAAGTCGTTGTGGCCGTGCCAGTGGATCGGCACATTCGGCCCGACCCATTCGCGCGACTTGCCGATCAGGAACGTCACCGCCTCGGGCGTCGCGATGCCGAGCGTATCGAC
Organism: Rhodoplanes elegans; assembly: GCF_016653355.1. Lineage (GTDB taxonomy): Bacteria > Pseudomonadota > Alphaproteobacteria > Rhizobiales > Xanthobacteraceae > Rhodoplanes > Rhodoplanes elegans. The sequence goes on from NZ_NHSK01000095.1 coordinate 8,435, forward strand.
GACCGCGATCTCCTTGGCGCCGACGTCGAGCGCCGTCTTGTAGACGTGCTCGAAGAAGCCGAGATCGGCGCGCGTCGAGTCGACGCCGAAGAAGCAGACATGGATGCCGTTCTCGGTGGCGAACTTCACCGCGGTCTTGATCCGCTCCAGCACCTTCTCGCGGGTGACCTCGAGGGCGGCGAGCTTCGGATCGGAGATCGGCGCCTCGATGACGCAGTATTTCAGGCCGAGCTCGATGACGGCGGCGACGTCATCGACGAGAGCGCGGGAAAAGCCCCACACCTCCGCCTTCAGACCGGCCTTGGCGATCGCCCGGATCGCCTCCTTGTCCTCGTCGGAGACGCGCGGGAAGCCCGCCTCGATGCGGCCGACGCCGAGGCCGTCGACCATCCTGGCGATCTCGAGCTTCTGCTCGGGATCGAAGGCGGCGCCGACCGCCTGCTCGCCGTCACGCAGCGTGGTGTCGTAGAACTTCGCGGCGCGCTTCGAACGGCCCGCGAGGGCGACCTCGTTGAGCGTGCCGGACCAGACCTTGGTGCGATCGATCATGGCGCCCTCTCAGAAGCCCTGCCACGCCGGCGCGTCGACCCCGTAGGCCTCCTTCCAGGAGATCACCTTGTTGCGGAGCACGCCGATCTTCTCGATCTCGGCCTCCATCACGTCGCCCGGCTTGAGATACCAGGCCTCCGGATCGGCGCTGAACGCCGCCACGCCCGACACCGTGCCGGTGGTGAGGATGTCGCCGGCGTTGTAGCCGAGCGGCGAGAACTTGGAGAGCAGCTGCGGGATCGTCACCGACATGTGGCTCGAGTTGGAGATCTGGCGCTTCTCGCCGTTCACCCGCAGCTCGAGGTTCAGATTGTACGGATCCGGAATTTCGTCCGGCGTCACGATCCACGGACCGAACGGGCAGAAGGTGTCGATCGACTTCGAGAAGCAGAAGTTCGCCGACTCCATCTCGCGACGCTGAATGTCGCGCGCCGTGATGTCGTTGAAGATCACGTAGCCGCCGATGTAGTCGGACGCTTCCTTCTCGGTGAAGAACTTGCCCGGCTTGGCGAGCAGGACGCACAGCTCGAGCTCGTAGTCGAGGCACTTCGTCAGGTGCTCCGGATAGACGACCGGATCGTCTGGGCCGATGACCGCGTCGACGTTCTGGAAGAACACGATCCACGGCTTGATCGCGGCGACCCAGTTGGAGCGGTCGCCCTCGTGGGCGTGCTCGGCGTAGTTGCCGGCCGTGTGGAAGATCTTCTTCGGCTGGATCGGCGCGCACAGCTTGACGTCGGCGAGCTTGAAGCGGCGCTTGGTCAGGCGCTTCTCGGCCTGATCCTTCACCGGGGCGCCGAGCTCGAACAGCGTGCGCATGTCCGGCACGTCGATCACGACGACCTCGTTGCCGTCGACGGCGCCGACCAGCTGCTCGGTCCCGACCTTGAATGTGGCTAGCTTCATGCCTCGTCTCCTGATGCAGGCGTTTCCGGTGGTCCCCGACCCGCGACCGGGGGTGGTCGCGGTTTCGGCCGGGTGCCGGCCTTGGTCGGTGATGCCGAACGATGAGAACGCTCGTGATCACGACCTCGAACCGGAGGTCGTCGTCGGGGCGGAGAGTGGAGCGGGGCGCGATCGAGGTCCAATATGGAGTTTTGGGAACGCTATCGGGCCCGATTATGCGTATGGGCACGATTACGGACGCGGTGTGCGCCGCAACGCGATCGCCGACGGTGGGGCGAGGGCCGCCGAACGCCGCGCCGCCGCGCCACCGAAGGCTCCCGGGGCATCCGAAATTCCGATTGTTCGACAATACGTTCCGGGATGCTTGCCGGTCGCTCGGGCAGGCCCGGAACGGCCCCGGCGCCCGGCCGATCGATGCCGCCGCGCAGCGATGGCGGTCCGGCGGCGCGGCGCCGTCCATGCGATTTTCGCGCGGCCGCACCGGCGGGCGGGGCAGGGCAGGCCCACCGACGGGCGATCCTGCGGCGTGCGCCGCAACCGCCCGTAGCGACCTCGGTCATGGGCGCTCCGGCGGTCCGCCGGCCGCGCCGCCGCCTTCCGTGCCCGCGACGAAGCGTATAGGCTCCGCCCCGCATCGGGCGGCCCGGGCCTCGCCGCCGACAGGATCGACCCCACGATGAAGATCGAACCGCGCCGCCTCCTGGAGCTTCTCGCCGTGGCGCGGCACGGCTCGATCAGCGGGGCGGCCGAAGCCGTCAACATGTCCCAGCCGGCGTTGTCGCAGAGCATCGCGCTGCTGGAGCGCGAGGTCGGCGTGAAGGTGCTGGAGCGCGGCCGCCAGGGCGCGCGGCTCAACGACTTCGGCGATGCGCTGGTGTTCTACGCCCAGGCGCTCGAATCGCTGCTCGGCCGCGCCGGCGAGGAGATCCGCATGCGCTCGCTGGGGCTGGAGGGCACGCTCGCGCTCGGCATCACCCCGGTGACCGCCGTCGACCTGGTGCCGCGCTGCCTCGAGCTCTTGATGCGCGAAAGCCCGAACATCGCCATCAAGGTGATCGACGGGCTCGACCAGGAGATCACCGAGATGCTGCGCACCCGCCAGCTCGACGTGCTGGTGCGCCGGCTCGGCATCGCCCCGCAATACACCGACATCGAGGAGGAGCCGCTGTTCGGCGTCGACTGGTCGCTGATCGCGGCGCCCGACCATCCGCTCGCGCAGCGCGCCTCGGTGCGGCTGAGCGAGCTCGCCGACGTGCAGTGGGTGCTGCCGGCCGGCGGCAGCGCCTTCCGCCAGCAGATGGAGCTGGTGTTCGCCTCGGTCGGCCAGACCTGGCCGGAGCGCGGCATCAGCACCAACTCGATCCTCGCCATCAAGTCGATCGTAATGAACTCGGCCTGCGTGTCGGTGATTTCGCCGCGGCTGGTCGAGGTCGAGGCGGCGGCCGGTCGCCTGAAGGTGATTCCCCTGGAGGATGTCGGTCCGCCCCGCCCGGTCGGCCTGGTCTGGCGGCGCGGCGAGAAGCTGTCGCCGGTGGCGGCGCGCTTCGCCAAGATCATCCGCACGCTGGCGCAGGAGGAGAACGAGCTGCGCCGCGCCGCCGTCGCGACGCCGTGAGCCGGAACGGCGCCGTCGGGCGGCGCCGGGCAAAGCTCACATCAGGCAGACCGTGCCGGTGCCCATGAGGCCGATGGCGCGGGCGGCGCCGCGGCTGATGTCGATGTGGAGACCCGGCGTGTAGGGGCCGCGGTCGTTGACCACCACCTCGACGGCGCGCCCGGTGCGCGGGTTCTTCACGGTCAGCTTCGTCCCGAACGGCAGGGTGCGATGCGCCGCCGTGAAGCCGTCCGGATCGAAGCGCTGGCCGCTCGCCGTCTTGGTGCCCTGCCAGTAGTAGGCCGTGCGGACCAGCTTGCCGCCGCCGCAGCGCGGATCGCCCGTGTCGCCGGCCGGCCGGACGCGCGGCACCGGAACGTCCGGCGGCGTCAACGAGGCGAGCTTGAAGCCGGGCTGCGCGCTCGCGGACTGCGCCGGGGCGGGCTTCGCACTGGCGGGTTTTACCGGTCCGGATTGCGCCGGGCCGGCCTGAAGGTCGAGGGGCTTCACCGGAACGGGTGCCGGAGAGGACGCTGGCCCGGCGGGGCGCGCCGCCGGCGCGGCGAGCGCCGTGACCGGGCGCGGGCGCGGCATCGGCACGACGACAGGCAAGGCCTCGCTCGGCGCCGCCGAGGCGACCCGTGTCGCGGTCGGACTGGTCGTTCTGGACGCCGTCCGTTCGGCGACCTCGGTGGCGGCTGCCTCCGGCAGCACCGCGCCGGCGAGCCCGAGCCACAGGCCGGCGCCGCCCAGCACCCCCATCAGGGGCGCCCGCAAGACTGCTCCACCCGAAGGCGACGCCCGAAAAGCGATCGATTCACGCAACGCGAACGCGCGCATGCTGTCCCCCGCCGGCGAAAACGCACCGGCTCCCCGTTCGACGCGACCGACGAAGACGCCGGCCGCGCAGCGGCCGGATCGCGGCCGCTCCCCCGTGGCGTCGGCGCGCCTTGCCCCGCGCGCCGTTGACCGGCTTCGAGCGTGTGCTACACAGGTGGCCGAATTGAGGCTGAAAAGCCTTGTCGGTCAGACCATTGTCCGCGAGGCTTTAGTTCCGTCGGCGATCGGCGGCCGCGAGCGCGGCGCCGCCGGCGCGCCGCCCGGCGCGAGCCCGACCGCCAGCCATCGGAAGACCGCGCGCAACCCGACTGGGACGACCATGACGATCCGCCTGCACCGCGGCGACCTGCCGGACCTCGCCCGCTACACCGGCGCGGTCGCCATCGACACCGAGACGATGGGACTCAATCCGGCCCGCGACCGGCTGTGCGTCGTCCAGCTCTCGCCCGGCGACGGCACGGCCGACGTCGTCCAGATTCCGCGCGACAATCCGAACGCACCCAATCTGATGACGCTGCTCGCCGACCGGCAGCGGCTGAAGATCTTCCACTACGCCCGCTTCGATCTCGCCGTCCTCTACAAGAATCTCGGCGTGATGCCGGGCCCCGTCTGGTGCACCAAGATCGCCTCGCGGCTGACCCGCACCTACACGGACCGGCACGGCCTGAAGGACCTCGTGAAGGAGGTGCTCGGCATCGACGTGTCGAAGCAGCAGCAGTCCTCCGACTGGGGCGCCGACGAGCTCAGCGAGGCGCAGATCGCCTATGCGGCCTCCGACGTGCTCCACCTGCACGCCCTCAAGGCGCGGCTGGAGGAGATGCTGGCGCGCGAGAACCGCACCGATCTCGCCACCGCCTGCTTCGGCTTCCTGCCGGTGCGGGCGATCCTCGACCTCGCCGGCTGGTCCGAGGAGGACATCTTCGCCCATTCGTGAGGGCAGGCTGGTGAGGCCTGCCTCGCCCGATCGGACGAGGTATGCCGGCGACCGCCGTGGGACGGCCATATTCGCGGGTGACCCTGTCGGGCTCGTGATCGCCCGGACGAGCCTCCTGGGTTTACAGGAACTGGGTTCCGGAGCGAGACGCTGGGGATGAACCGCCTGACCGCCGTGCCCGCATTCGACCGAGACGGCCCGCCCCGGGCCGGCGCCCTCGCCGGCGTGTCGGCGCGCGACCTGTCGGGCCGGGATGCGTCGGGCCGCGCCGCGGTCTCGCGCGACGCGGCGGCGCGGGAGACCTCGCGCGAAGTGACCTCGCGCGAAGCGTCGCGGGCGCGCCTGCTGCCCAAGAACGACGCCGATCGCCGGTTCCGCCGGGCGGCCCGCCACAGCCGGATGATCCGCCTGCTGCGGATCGCGATCCCGGCCGGCATCGTGGTCTCCGGTGGCGTGCTCGTGATCGCCGTGTTCTTCAACCCGCTCAAGCCGGTCGAGGCGACGATCGACCCCGGCAAGCTGGTCGTCAGCGGCTCCAAGATCACCATGGAGCTGCCGCGCCTCGCCGGCTTCACGGCCGACCAGAAGCCCTACGCCCTCACGGCGCGCGCGGCCGCCCAGGACCTGAGCCGGCCGGACCTGCTCGAGCTGACCGATCTGCGTGCCCAGGTCGACACCGACGACCAGGGCGCCGTGACCGTGACGGCCGTGAACGGCCTCTACAACTCCAAGCAGGACAATCTGAAGCTGACCGAGAACATCGTCGTGCGCACCGGCAAGGGCTTCGAGGCGAAGCTCCAGGAGGCCGTGCTGGACGTCAAGAAGGGGACGATCGTCTCCGAGGCGCCCGTCAAGGTGACGCTGCCGAACGGCACCGTCGACGCCAACCGGCTCGACATCTCCGACGGCGGTGCGGTGGTGCGGTTCAGCAAGGGCGTGCTGACGGTGCTGAGCATCGGGACCGACCTCTCGACGGTCGGCGCGACCGCGCCGGCCCAGCCGGCGACCGCGCAACCGGCGA
>NZ_NHSK01000096.1 GCF_016653355.1 Rhodoplanes elegans
TCTTGCCGAGGCCGAGCCACTTGCCGAACGTCCCGATGGCGCCGTCGCCGTCGGCCGAGGCGACCCGGGCGCCGACGCCCGAGGTCGTGTCGGTGTCGGCCGACGCCATCGCGGTCGCCGCGGTCGGTGCGTTCGGCAGATAGACCAGCGTCGCCTTGCCGCCCGGGCTCTGCGGCGGCAGGCTGGCGACCTTGCGGCCGTTCGACACGTAGGTCTCGTTGGTGTTCACCTTGGCCAGGAAGGTCGGATGCATGCCGCCGTCACTGCCGGTGCGCACCGCCGCGGTCTGCACCCCCTGGGCGACGTAATGGGCGAACTGGCGCTCGTCGGCGTCCTGCTTCTGCCGGACCGCCGCGACGACGTCGTCCGGCACCTGGTAGACCGGGCAGCGCGCCGCCGGGCTGAAGCCGCCCGCCGTCGGCGTCGCGTTGAAGACGTAGCGCTTCTCGCAGACGTCGATCTTCGGCTCCTGGCGGGTCGCCTCGAAGTGGTCGTTGCCCTCCTTGAGCATCCGCCAGAACGCCATGTGCGGGCTGGTCCGGTGGCGGGCCATGTTGAGGGCCGTCATGCGGAACGGATAGGCCTGCACCTGGAAGGACTTCTGCCCCCCGAGGAAGGCCTCGCGGCCGAGCCCGTAGATCTCGGTGATCTGCTCGTCGGTCATCGCGTAGCAACCCGAGGACGAGCAGTCGCCGTGCACCATCAGGAAGGCGCCGGTGCGCTCGTGGGCGCGGTCGTAGGCGTTGGGGAAGCCGAGATTGAACGCGAGGTGGAAGCTCGAGTTCGGGTTCATCTGGCCGGGGCCGATCGCGTAGAAGCCCTCGGGGGCCTGGCGGTCGCCCTGCTTGACCTTGGGGCCGAGCTCACCCGACCAGCGGCAGATCGGGTAGGTTTTGAGGTGGGCGTACTGGCCGGACGAGTCCTGCTTCCAGACCTCGAGCTCCGATTCCTCCTTGAAGATCCGAACCAGGATCGGGGAATCGACCGGCATGTTCTTCTTTTCGAGCGTCGCCACCATCTCGCGCGACAGCGGCTGCATCGCCTTGCTCGGGATCTGCGAGATCCCGTCGGTCTGGCACCCGGCCAGCGCGATCGCAGCCGCGACCCCCGCCGACGCCAGGAGCGTCCGGACCCACGCCGAATGACGGTTCAAACGGCACTCCCCCTCGTCCCATTCCCTTAACGCCGGGTTAGCGTCGAGATGTGGTTTTAGCAAGGCAACGGTACCGGACCCCGCACCCGCCCGCGCCGGCATGGTGAATCAGGGGTGTACGGGGGTCTTGCGAGGACTGTCCGCCGGTATGGTTTCCGGACCGTTAACGCGGCCCGGATGGTGCTGGATTGTCGTGCGAAAACGCCGCCCGTCACGCCAGCGTGCGGCCGATCGCCAGAAACTTGTCGCGGCGGTGCTGGCGGATCGCCTCGGGGCCGAGGTCGCGCAGGCCGTCGAAGGCGGTCGCGATGGCGTCGCCGGTGGCGTTGATGGCGGCCGCCCAGTCGCGGTGCGCCCCGCCCATCGGCTCGCGGATCACCGCGTCGATCACGCCGAACTTGAGGAGGTCGTCGGCCGTGATCTTCATGCCGGTCGCCGCCTCCTGGGCCTTGCCGGCGTCGCGCCACAGGATCGAGGCGGCGCCCTCCGGCGAGATCACGCTGTAGATGGCGTGCTCCAGCATCAGCACCTTGTTGGCCGTGGCGATCGCGATGGCGCCGCCCGAGCCGCCCTCGCCGAGGATAACGGCGACGTTCGGGACCTTCAGCGCCAGGCAGGCGGCCGTGGAGCGAGCGATCGCCTCGGCCTGGCCGCGCTCCTCGGCACCGATGCCCGGATAGGCGCCGGCGGTGTCGACCAGGGTGATCACCGGGATGTCGAAATGGTCGGCCATCTCCATCAGGCGCACCGCCTTGCGGTAGCCCTCCGGCATCGCCATGCCGAAATTGCGCTTGAGCCGGCTCTCGGTCGAGGAGCCCTTCTCCTGGCCGATGACGCAGACGCTGTCGCCGCGGAAGCGGCCGAAGCCGCCGACGATCGCCTCGTCCTCGCCGAAGGTGCGGTCGCCGGCGAGCGGCGTGAAGTCGGCGATCAGGCCGTTGATGTAGTCGAGGCAGTGCGGCCGCTGCGGATGGCGCGCCACCTGGGTCTTGTTCCACGGGGTGAGGTTGGAATAGAGCGCCTTGAGCGCCTCGGCGGCCTTCGCCTCCAGGCGGGCGACCTCTTCGCCGATCTCCACCGCGCCGGCCGGCTGCTCCAGGGCGCGCAGCTCCTCGATCTTGGCCTCGAGCTCGGCGACGGGCTTTTCGAAATCGAGATAACTGCGCATTGCGGCTACGAATTCGGGCGATTGCGGGAACGGGAAAGGCACCTCCGCCCGGGGGTGGCGGCGCGGCACAAGACGCCCAATGGACGGCGGAAGTCAAGACCGCGGGAGACCGCCCCCGGCGTGCCGGTGGTCAAGGCTCCTGGCCCGACAGGCGCGCGAGCTCCTGGTCGACCACGATCCGCAGGGGCTCGAGCGAGTTCTGGACGGTCGCCCAGACCATTCTCTCGTGAACGTCCTTGTATTCGTGGCGATAGATGTTGCCGGCGCGGGCGATCTGCACCCAGGGAATGTTCGGATGACGCGCGATCACGTCCGGCGGCAGGCGTCGCGACGCTTCCGAGATGATTTCGAGGCAGCGGATCACCGCGTACACGGTCTTCTGGTCGGCCCTGAACGCTTCGAACGACAGGTCTTCGACGAAGGAGCGCGCCAACGCGATGTTCGTCGCGATCCCCGTCAGCGCGAGGAGCGGAGACTTAGAAGGCATAGATCGAGTCTCGAACGACGTTGTCGCGAATGATCGGCTTGATCATCTCCCGATCGACGACGTCGACCGGCGCCGGGAACAAGTCTTCGATGTAGCTCGTCAGGCCGACATATTGATAGACGTCCATGGCGAGGTCGGGCGCCAGGTCGATGACGATGTCGATGTCGCTGCCCGGCACCTCCTCGCCCCGCGCCACCGACCCGAACAGCGCGGCGTGCACGACGCCCCGCGCCCGGAGCGCATCCCGGTTCCGGCGCAAGATGTCGAGCACGTCCTGCCGGTTCACTGGTACACTCCCGATAGCGCCTGGGCGCGAAAGAATACCCTACGCGGGAAGGCCGTTCCACCACCCGCCGCGCAGTCTCGCCGACCCGTCGCCCGCCACGAACGCCCGCCGCCCGTCCGGCCGGGCCCGTCCCGGCCATCCACGCCGACGCCGCCGCCCCGTCGAAAGACGTGGATGGCCGCGACGAGCGCGGCCATGACGGAGAGGAATCATCAGCGGCTAATCTTCACGGTCTATCCTTATCAATACAAGCTATCTAGACTTCAATCCCAAGTTGATGGAATCCTGCTCATATTTTAGCGTGCATCTCGACCGCACCACACGCGGCGAATGGTTATTAGTTCTTCCGCCAACTCCGAGCCCGCGTGGGGATGTCATGGATTTTGTATCCCGATTGACTTGGCGATACGCTACTACTTTCGCTCTGCTCATCCTCACACAACAGCTTGCTACTGCAGACATAATGGTCGAATCGAAAGGCGTCGTAAGGGACGGCCACGTATTCGTACCATCCAGGCTGTTTGCTGAGACGTTCATGGGCGACTTTCGATCGACCAGCGATTATCGCTCGCTCTTTCTGCTAAGCGATAAACGAAGGATCCGATTTCAATTCAATGACGAGATGGTGGAAAGAGAACATTCGAAGTACACTGAGCTGCCCGCCATTCTCGTAGATGGCGAAGCATATATTCCGCTCGCAGAAACCGCCGATTCGCTCGAAGTGGAGTGGTCCTACGATTCGTCATCGGGAACAGTGACACTGACCCGACAAGGCCGAAGGGCCTTAGTCAATCTCGTGCAAAGCGATACGGCAATCACTCCTCTGTCGGCCGAAACAGCCCTCACCGTTTATAAACGACAAAGTAACGGCCTTACCTACAGCTTGAAGAAACATATCGATCCAAAGCGAACAGCTATTCTGGTTATTGACTTCTGGGGAGACAGAATAGATCCCGCACCAGAGCTGGACAATGCTGCCACGCTGGTGCACTTCGCCCGCCAGAATGGGATATTTGTCGTACACGACCCTCACGAAGGCCTAGAGTTACCAGGATATCGCATAAATCCGCGGATATTGCCTATTCCCGAGACGGACGGCGTCCTAACCAATGGAGAGACTATCGATGATTATTTCGATAGAAAGAGCATTGAAATCGACACTATTCTGTTGGCCGGATTCTCTGCTGAAGAGTGCCTGCTATTTTCGAGATCAAACAGCATAACCAATATTTCCAGGCGATCAGCCCGCTTCGATCTGATTCTTGTCAAGGATGCAACGACAGCCTCATATTGGGGATATGAGTTCGCGCTCGATGGAATCGAAATGATTTACTCCTCGACAACTCTGAAGGACGTCGCAAAGGCATTCGGTACCATAACTTCGGCCCTGCCGGTCAATCGGCTAGGGTACTCCCAACTCCGAAAAGCGCGGACCGACACGAGTTTCGGCGCCTCGTTTAGGAATAAGAAGACGGCATTGGTCATAATTAATCCAATGGGTGAGCCACCAAAAACTCGAGAAACGCCGGAAGGGTGGTTCGATCGCGTTCAGGACAACATCGAACGGAACATCGCGCCCCTACTCGCATTCGCTCGTGAGCGGGGACTACACGTCGTCTTCGTTCCAAATGGGCATCCGATCGACCCAAAAGTCTCACCTGGACCAGGAGAGGCCTCCTTCGACTCCGTCGAGGGCATGAACGTCTATCTTAAGAAGAACGAGATCGAGATGATCCTCTATTCTGGGAATCTGACTAACACCGAGGCGCTGTTTCGTCCGCTTGACGTCAATCTCTTCTCGTCGTTCGACACCGCAACTAGGCTTGTCGAGGACGCCTTGATCGTGAGCGAGACACCCGAATCTCTGGCGAACCAACATTTCAAACGCTATTTCCTCGAACGTGCCACCGTCTATGGCGGGAAAAGGCACATGGTCACCACATCAGCAACTCTTCGTAGCAATCTAATATTCAGCGCAGAAACCCGTGACGGGGACACCAAAGAAACGGCCGGTTCCCCGAATGCGATTGCCGAGTCTTCCCTTAAGCGGATCGTCAAGCAATGATCCCTTGAGCGAGTTGGGCGACAGATACCCATCATCTAAGGCACTGCGCCGGCGATGGGTTTCGTCTTCGGCTCCACCGATCCTACGAGAATCGTGCGCCTACGGCACGCGCTGCGCTCACCTTGAGTTGCGGCGGCCTGCGGCCTCCCGACCACATCTTGACTTTATTCCTATCCGCCGCTACACACGGCCTCGTCCTGCCCGTCGAGGGGCGTCGACCGGTGACGTCGGGCGATGGGGCAGGCCGGCGACGTGCGGTTTTCGTGCTCCGGGGCACCGGGGCTCGCAAAAGCGCACCAAGGGCGGGTCGGACCCGCCGGAAAAGCCGGGCGCCGGGGCAAACGGGTCAACCCGCCGGCGCATGTGGCGCCCGCGCGTCCGGCCTCGTCCGCCGGGCTCCCGGGCGGCTCGGGAGTGCGCCGCCGGGCAATAGGGTCTTCGACACCCCTTGGGACCCGGAGCGTCCGCAGAGCGCGACGCCGGACCGCCGCCGTCGTGGTTGCGACGCCCGCGATTACGAGCCCGAGACCGCAGAGACGCCACCAGCGGAGCGCCGACAGGCGTCGCGCATCGTTCGCCGCGATGCGCGCCGCGCCTTCCTCGCGAAGGCGCACACTACGGACGCGCCTCTCGGCGCTCCGCTCCCCTCGGTTTCTTGGGCCGAGGGCACGGGTCATGGGCAAAGCCCGGGCGCGAAACGCGCGTCGCGGGAGAAAGGACGGCTGGCCATAGGATGGGTGGAGCGACAGCGACCCCCATCCTCCGCGGCACCGATCCGGCGATGGGTATCGCCTTCGGCTCCACCCATCCTACGAGCGCGTCGCGCGGCTATCCCTCGTCCGCCAGCGGGTGCAGGTCGCGGACCAGGCTTTTGAGGCGCTCTTCCAGCACGTGCGTGTAGATCTGGGTGGTAGAGATGTCGGCGTGGCCGAGGAGCATCTGGACCGAGCGGAGATCCGCCCCGTTCTGCAGCAGGTGGCTGGCGAAGGCGTGGCGCAGCACGTGCGGCGACACCTTGTCGGGGCGCAGCCCCGCCGCGATCGCGAGGTCCTTCAGCTCGCGGGCCGCGTGCTGCCGCGTGAGATGGCCGGTCTCGCTGAACGACGGGAACAGCCAGCGGCTGCCCTCGAAGCGGCCGGCCTCGGCGAGCGCCGCGAGCCATGTCTTCATCGCGTCGCGGGCGGCGCCGTTGAGGATCACCATGCGCTCCTTCGATCCCTTGCCGCGCACCACCAGCATGCGCTCGTCGCGCCGCGCCGCGGCGGCCGGCAGCGCGATCAGCTCGGAGACGCGCAGGCCGGTGGCGTAGAGCACCTCGAGCAGGCAGATCATCCGCAGCGCGCGCAGCCTCTCGCCCTCGCTCTGCTCGGTGCGCGCCGCGAGCGCCCGCGCGGTCTCGATCAGCCGGTCGACCTCGGCGACCGACAGGATTTTCGGCAGCGACCGGCCGCGCCGCGGGCCTTCGATCATGGCGGTCGGGTCGTCCTTGCGATGGCCCTCGGCATAGAGGAAGCGGCAGAGCTGGCGCACCGCGGAGAGCTTTCTCGCCACCGACGTGGCCTTGAAGCCGCGTGCCGTCAGCCCCGCCAGATACGCGCGAAAATCCTCGGTGCGGGCGTCGAGCACGCTGCGGCCGACCGCCTGCAGACGCTCCGATACGTCGGCGAGGTCGCGCGCATAGGCGTCGAGCGTGTTCTTGCCGGCGCCGCGCTCGGCCGCGATCATGTCGAGGAACAGGTCGACATGGCGGTCCGCCTTTTGCACACGCGGCGCCTTCGGGCGGCCGCGCTTCGGCTTCGCGGGGGCGGGTTTTACGGCTGGCGGCTTCTTCGTCGCGGCCTTGGTCGCGGGCTTCGCCACGGCCGTGGACGAATCCTTGCGCGGCGGCGGCGCGACCGGCGCGGCGGCGGTGCGCCGCGTGGCGGCCGTGCCGAAGGCCTTCGGCGGGCGGCCCATCCGTCAGCGCTGCGGCTTGACGAAGCGGTCCGGCGGCACCGCGACACTGATCTCGCGCGGCTTTACGTCGACGAACAGCGTGAGCGCCAGCATGCCGCCGTAGATCAGGCCGCCGATCAGGCCGACGACGAACAGGAATCGGAACAGGCTGGGCATGGGCGAGGTCCTGCGGCGCCTCGGGCCGGCTCGGGAACGCCCGACTACGACCACGTTCGCCGCCGCCATGCAAGCCCGCCGGGACGGCCCGGATCAGGCCCGCGCGAGCGGCAGCACCACCCTGAATCCGCTGCGGGATTCGCCCTGCGGTGCGACCGTCGCGTCGCCGCCGTGCAGGCGGGCGATCTGCCGCACCAGCGACAGGCCGAGCCCGGCGCCGCGCGAATCGCCGGCGAGCCGGAAGAACGGCGTGAACACCTCCTCGCGCTGCTCGAAAGGCACGCCGGGTCCGCCGTCGGCGACGGTGAGCACGGCCCTGCCGGCCTCGGTCGCCAAGGAGACCTCCACGGGCGGTGCGCCGTGGCGCTCGGCGTTCTCCAAAAGGTTGCGGATCATCCGCCGCAGCAGGCGCGGATCGCCCGTGAGGGTCACCGGGGCGCCGTCGAGCGTGCAGTCGTAGCGGGCGCACTCCTCCGCCGCGAGGGCCAGCAGGTCGACCTCCTCGGCCGCCTGCGGCGCCCCGATGGCGTCGAGCCGGCTCGCCAGCAGGATCTCGTCGATCAGCCCGTCGAGCTCGGCGATGTCGCGCTCGAGATTGTCCGAGTGGCGCGGATCGGGCCGCGTCTTCATCAGCTCGACGCCGAGCCGGATGCGCGCGAGCGGCGTGCGCAGCTCGTGCGAGGCGTTGGCGAGCAGCAGGCGGTGCGCCCCGACCAGCTCCTCGATGCGCCCGGCGGCGCGGTTGAAGCTCTCGGCGAGGCGGGCGACCTCGTCGCGCCCCTCGACCGGCACGCGCGCCGCGAGATGGCCGGCCCCGAGAGTCTCGACGCCGGCCTGCAGGGTCTCCAGCCGCCGCGTCAGGCTGCGCACGATCGGAAAGGCGGCGACCGCGACGACGACGGCGATCAGGGTGAGCGCCACCATCAGCGGGACGAGCGGGCTGCGGTGGCGCGGCGGCGGGCGGGCCACGAGAACCCGCGCGTCCGGCAGCTCGATCACCCAGGCCGGGCCGCCCGGACCGTAACGGAAACCGGGGCCGCCCGACCGCGCCGGCGACCAGCACCAGGAGCACCAGGGCGCCGACCATGGTCAGGTAGATCTTGTGATAGAGGCGACGCATCCGCGGGCTCCGGGACCGGTCTCACCTCTCCCCGCGCGCGGGGAGAGGTCGGACTTCGCGCCTCGGCGCGGAGTCCGGGTGAGGGGGCGTCTCGTGGATACGGAAGCGCCCCCTTGTAACTCTGATTGTCGCGACTCGCGTAGTCTGCGGGCCGCGGTGACGGGCGGGAGCCCGGGAGCCCCTGGGCCAGGTCAGGCCGTGGGTGAGCATGGTGCCCCGCCCGTCGTTCCATCGAACC
>NZ_NHSK01000097.1 GCF_016653355.1 Rhodoplanes elegans
GATAGGGAGGGGGGGTGAGCCCCGGGCACGAGCGATGTGGGGAGAGGAGAAGGGCCGGAGACGTAGGGTGGGCAAAGCGAAGCGTGCCCACGCGGTCGCGCACCGGCGGCCGAGTGCGATCGACGGCGCCCGTCGGCGTGGGCACGGCGCGCCTCGGCGCACCTTTGCCCACCCTACGCTGCGTGTTGGCGCTCAGCCGAGCGCGGCGGCGAGGTCGGCCGGGCCGGCGGCGATCGGCGCGACGCCGGCGGCGGCCAGGAAGCGCGCCTCGTTGCGGGTCAGGACGGTGGGGTCGACCAGCGCGACGTGGCCGTCACCGGAGCGCTTGGAGATCTGGCGGGCGAAGATGCGCAGCGTCTGATCGTGGAAGCGGGCGCCGACGAACAGGAAGGCGCGGTCGACGCGGCGCTCCTGCACCGGCACGGGGATCGGCGTCTGGATGTCGATCTCGGTCAGAACCTCGACATAGTCGGAATCCGACACGAGGAAGTTTTCCGCCGGAACGACGCTGCCATGCGGCTTGTAGAGGATCGTGGTCCAGTCGACGGCCGTCTCCGGCTCGACCTCGCGGCCCTGCGCGTCATAGGCCCGCCACCAGATGTCGCCGGTCGCGTGCGCCCGGGTGACACCCTGGATCTCGCCCCAGTCGGAGCGGCCGCTCTCGACGAAGGCGCGCCGCATGGCGCCGTCGTACCAGGTGTCGACGACCATCGGCAGCGGCAGCGCGGCGATCGCCCGCTGCAGCGGCGTCGGCACCACGGGCTTGCGGAAGATCTCGGCCATCACGGCGGTCAGGGTCTTGCGATGACGGCGGCTCTCGATCGACTGCGCCGTCGCCCACAGATTGCCGCGGATGCGGGCCGAGACGGCGGCCCGCGCATTGAGCGCCAGCGCCAGCGCCTCGGGCGTGCGCGGCACGCCGTCGGTCTCGTCCGACAGGAGGTCGGGGCCGAGATAGGGCACCACGCGGCCGGCCTTCAGCGCCGCGACCAGCGCCGGCAGCCGCTCGGGGCCGCCGACCGGCGGCAGCCCGAGCGTGTCGGCGAGCGCCGTTTCGGCCGCCGTCGCGGCAGATGTCTCGGCCACAACCTCGGGCGTGCTCATGCGTCCTCGCTGATCCGCTTCGCCTCGACCGTGATGGGCAGGCGCGTCTCCGCAGGCATCTCGGGCAACACGAGAACCCAGCCGTTCTTCAGCTTCACCCAGCCGCCCCACATCGCGTCCTTCTCCAGCTCGACGATGGGCTGCTCGAGATCCTTCTTGGGGACGTAGGCGGACAGGCCCTTCTCGGTCTTGCGGATCATGATCTTCACGGCGTGGGTTCCCGGGCTTGGAGGTAAAGAATGTCGGACAATCGACCGTCTAGGAGGCGACGGTCTCGGACGTGCGAGGCTCGACGGCGTCGGTGTCGGACGTGACAGCCGCCGACGTGACCAGATCGGCCGCACCGGCCGGAACGACCGGACGATCGAGGCTCACGAGCTCGCGGCCGCGCATGCCGACGATGGTGCCACGGTCGACGAACTCGACGGCGTAGACGTAGAACTGCTGCAGGAAGGTGCCGATGTCGCGCACATAGCCGACATCGCCCTTGCGCACGAGAATGTCGCCGATCTCGCGGCGCGGATAGGTGCCGTCGTTCTTGATGTGCTTGGTCGACTGCACCTTCTCGCCCGGCATGAAGCGCGGCGCCGAGCGGATCTCGACCTCTTCCTCACGGCCGAGGCCCATCGTGTCCCTCCTTGGGTTCGATGACGGGAGACACGACGAGGGTGGGCGGGGCGAGGCCGGCGAGGCGGTCGCGCGCCCGCTGCCGCACCTCGGGATCGGGATCGTCGCGCAGCAGCGGCAGCGCCGCGGGCGCGCCGCGCTCGGCGACGATGAAGCGCACCCGCAGATCCTCGTCGTCGGCCAACGCGACGAGCTGCGACGGTTCGAGCCGCTCGGCGACCGCGATGCGCACCAGCGGGTCGAGATCGTAGAGCATGGCCGGCAGCACGTCCGGCTTCACCCGCCGCGCCACCTCGCAGCGCACCTGCGGGTCGGGATCCTGCATGGCGCCCGGCAGCACGTCCGGCGGCACATGGCGCACGGCGACGAGCCGCACGGCGTAATCTGGATCGCCCAGCATGGCGACGAGCGCCGCGCCCTCGAGGCGCTGCGCCATCACCATGCGGACCTTACGGTCGGGATCCTCGCGCAGCTTGATGACACGGGTGAGCGGCAGACGCTGCGCCACCACGGCGCGGACGTCGGGCTCCGGGTCGTCGATCAGCGCCGGCAGCAGGAACAGGCTGGCGCGCCGCGCCGCGAGGGCACGGATCTCGAAATAGGGATGGTTCAGGTACTGCTCCGCCTCGCCGGGATTGCCGGCGAAGAAGCGGTCGATGCGACGGGCGCGGCGGTCGCGGACGCAGATGCGCCCGCGGTCGCAGCGGCCCTCGGCCCGGATCTCCTCGTGCGGACAGTCGGCACAGGACACCGGATGACCGAGCCAGTCGGTCGGCTCCGGTGCGGCGGCCTGGCTGCCCGCGGCGACCATGGCGCGGCGCTCAGGCGGCGATGCAGGTGTTGGGGACCGGGCACACGGCCGCGCACTGCGGCGCGTCGAAATGCCCCTCGCACTCGGTGCACTTCGCCGGGTCGATCACGTAGATGTCGCGCTTCATCTTGATGGCGCTGTTCGGGCACTCGAACTCGCAGGCCCCACACACGGTGCACTGCGACGCGACGATCTTCAGGGCCATGGCAGTCTCTCCTTCTTCGCGACGGTGCGGTCAGGCGACCTGCGCCTGGACGGGCCGTCCATAACGATCGGCGTAGCAGGCCGAGATGGCGGTCTCGATGTACTCGAACGCGTAGGCGTCGGTCGCCGTGATGCCGGCGCCCTTCAGCTGCCCCTGCGGGCAGTCGCCAATCTTGGCGCACAGCACCGTGTCGACGCCCTCCAGCGTCTTCAGCACGCTGTCGAGCGTGGCGTCCTCGCCGAAGCCGCCCTGGCAGTAGGCGTCCTCGACCTTGCGATGGCCGATGAAGCGCACGCCCGCCGCCGAGGCCTCGTAGACCTGGAACTCCTTGGCGTGACCGAAATGCTGGTTGACGCGGCCGCCGCCCTTGGTCGCGACCGCGATCAGGATGCGGGCGGCGCTGTCGGTCTCGTCGAGCACCGCGGTCGCCTCCTGCTTGGCGGCGACGTGGTCCTGGCGCTCGCGCGCCACGACCTCGCGATAGGTCGAGCGAATCGACGGGTCGTAGGCGACCTCCTCGGGGATTTGGTCGAGCGTGAACTCCTGGCCGCGGTCCTCGCCCAGGAGGCCGACCGCGTCGGCCCGGCACTGACGGCAGTGGCGCATCAGGTTGGCGCCGCCCGCGCACGCCTCCTGCAGGGCCATCAGCTCGGCGTGCTTGGGTCCGCGTTGGCCGGTGAGGCCGAAATGGGTGCCGTGCGCCGGATCGGAGATCAGCGGCATGATGTTGTGCAGGAAGGCGCCGCGCGCCTTCACGGCGGCGTTGACCTCCTTCAGGTGCTCGTCGTTGATCCCGGGGATCATCACCGAGTTGACCTTCACGAGGATGCCGCGCTCCGCCAGCATCTCGAGGCCGAGCATCTGCCGCTCGTGCAGGATCTGCGACGCGACGAGGCCGGTCCACCGCTTGTGGTCGTAGAAGATCCACGGATAGATCTTCGTCCCGATCAGGGGATCGATCATGTTGATCGTGATCGTCACGTGATCGATGTTCATGTCGACCAGCTCGTCGACATGGTCGGGCAGCGCCAGCCCGTTGGTCGAGATGCACAGCTTGATGTCGGGAATCTCTCGCGCGACCAATTCGAACGTGGCCTTGGTCTTCTTCCAGTCGTAGAGCGCGTCGCCCGGCCCGGCGATGCCGAGCACCGAGAGCTGCGGCACCTCGTTGGCGACCGTCACGACCTTGCGGAAGGCCTGGTCGGGCGTGAGCTTCTCGGAGACGACGCCGGGGCGGCTCTCGTTGGCGCAGTCGTACTTGCGGTTACAGTAGTTGCACTGGATGTTGCAGGCCGGCGCCACCGCCACATGCATGCGGGCGAAGTAGTGGTGCGCCTCCTCCGAGTAGCACGGATGGTCCTTGATCCGCGCCCACAGCTCCGGCGACATGTCGCCCTGCCCGCCGCTCGACCCGCACGAGGAGGACTGGCAGCCCGAGGCGCCGAGGGCCTGACGCATGGCGTCGGCCGAGGTCGTTCCGGAGAGGCTGTCGAGCGACACGAAGTTGGCCATCGGTGGTCCTCACGGGCGGTGACGCCGGATCGTGTTTCAAGACCTGTGCCACGCGAGGAACATTCGTGTTGTCAGCCACTTGCCGATTTGGTCCGACGCCCGGGCCTGTCGCGCGTCCGACAACCAGCGCCCAACCCGACGCGATCGTGTCGCATCCCCGACAGGGGTGTCGGTGCTCGGAAGACCGACTGAGAGGCTCACGTGGCTCGCCGTGAGGTGACCGCCGGCGTGCAAAAGCGCCGCGCCCGGTGGACCCGACATCTGATGACGATCGGCGCCAGGACACGAAGCTCGTGTCCCGGGCGCGGCGCATTGCGCCGCGACCCGGGACCCAGGGGCGATCAGATGATGTGATTGCCGGACCGCCCCTGGGCCCCGGCTCTGCGGCGCGACAGGCCTGCGGCCGGTCGCGCCTTGTCCGGGGCACGCACCGGAGAATCGGCCGGGTTCGCGTCAGGCCGCGGGTCCGGGACCGGTGTGATCAGAACCGCTTCAGCTCGACGCCGTGCTTCTTGAGGGCATAGCCGATCTGGCGCGGGGTGAGGCCGAGGATGCGGGCGGCCTTGGCCTGCACCCAGCCGGCCCGCTCCATCGCCTCGACGAGGCGCTCGCGCTCCGACCCGCGGCCGCCGCGGAGATCGTCGCCGTCGTGCAGCGACGGGGCCACGTCGGCTTGCGGCGGCGGCTCGGCCGGCACCGGACGCGGACCGCAACCGGCGTGCGCCGGGGGCGCCGACGGCATCGGCACGGCCGACGGCATCGGCACCGACGGCGGGACGAAGCTCTGCAGGTTGCGGCCGCGCCACAGCATGGCGGAGACGCACTGATCGTTGCGGCAGGCGAAGTCGTCGGCGGCCAGCGTCGGGCCGGCGGCGAGCGTCGCGGCGCGGCGCACGCAGTTCTCCAGCTCGCGGACATTGCCGGGGAACAGGCAGCTCGACAGCACCTCGACGGCACCGGCGCCGAGCTCCAAAGTGCGGCCGTTCTCGTGATTGAAGCGGGCCAGGAACTCGCGGCTCAGCAGCGGGATGTCGCTCTTGCGGTCGCGCAGCGGCGGCAGGATCACGGGCACGACGTTGATGCGGTAGTAGAGGTCGGCCCGGAACTCGCCCTTGGCCACCGCCTCCTCGAGATTGCGATTGGTCGCGGTGACGAGCCGCACCGCCACCTTGATGGTCTTGGTGCCGCCGACCCGCTCGAACTCGCCCTCCTGCAGGACGCGCAGCAGCTTCGCCTGGAAGACCAGCGACATCTCGCCGATCTCGTCGAGGAACAGCGTGCCGCCATGGGCGAGCTCGAAGCGGCCCTTGCGGGCCTGGATGGCGCCCGTGAAGGCGCCCTTCTCGTGGCCGAACAGCTCCGACTCGAGCACCGATTCGGGCAGCGCCGCGCAGTTGACCTTGATGAACGGTCCGCCGGCGCACGGCGACAGGTCGTGGATGGCGCGGGCGAACAGCTCCTTGCCGGTGCCCGACTCGCCGCGCAGCAGCACGGTCGAGCGCGAGCGCGCCACCACGGCGACCTTGTCGAGCAGCGAGCGGATCGCCGGGCTCTCGCCGACGATGCCGGCGATCGCCGCGTTGCCGACGCTGCGCGGCTTGTACTCGTCGAGCTCCTTCTGCAGCCGATGGCTCTCGGTCAGCAGCCGCTCGCGGTCGCGCAGCAGCACGCGATGGAGCTGCACGGTCTGGCCGATCAGGTTCGCCACCATGACTAGGAAGCGGACGTCGAAGTCGAGCCGCTGCGCCGACTGGGCGTCGAACACGCGATCGATCGTCAGCGTGCCGACGACCTTCTGGCCGATACGGATCGGCACGCCGACGAAGGAGACGACCTCGGTCGTGTCGCGCGTCAGCTTGTCGACGTCGTCCGGCTCGAACAGCGGATGCGACGCGATGTTCGGCACCACGAGCGGCATGCCGGTGACGATCACCTGGCCGACCGCCTTCTGCGGCAGGCTGGCGTGGAAGCGGTCGGCCGCCTCCTCGGTCCAGCCGGCGCCGACCGCGATGGCCGGGATGCCGTCGTCGTCGAGCAGCGAGATGACGCCGTGGCGCATCTGCATGAACGAGGCGAGCAGATTCACGACGTTCGCCAGCATCGTCTCGAGCCGGCTCGCCGAGGTCAGGATCTTCGAGATTTCGTAGACGCCCGTGAGGGCGATCTCGCTGCGCGCGGCCGACGGCGTCGTGGCTACCGCCGCTCGGGTCGGGCGCTCGGGATCAGCATGAAGCATGCGCTGCGCTCCATCGTCCTCGGTGCTCCATCCCACTGCAGTGTTTTTCAATCATAAGTATGCGTGGGAATCGCAAGGCTGTCGCGCCTATATTTGGTGCCGCGACCTGCTCGAAAAGCTCATTCGGTGCGCATCATCCGCTGCGCCGGGATGTGACAGATCTTTGGCACAGCCGACGTTGTTCTCGATCAGCGCACGACTTTTCGGGGACGGAAGCAATAAAACAGACGTTGTCATTCAAATCGCCGCAACAAGAAGAAAGGCCGTCGCTCCGGTTCAGAGAGTTTGACCACCGTTGATGTGAATCTCCTCGCCCGTCACGTAGCTGGCGGCGTCGGAGCAGAGAAACTGCAGGACCGACGCCACCTCCATGGGCGAGCCGACGCGCCGCATCGGGATCAGCGGCGCGAGCCGCTCCTCGGTCTCGGGCGAGAGGATGTCGGTCTTGATCTCGCCGGGCGCGATCGCGTTGACGCGAATTCCATGGGGCGCGAAATCATGCGCCATCTCACGGGTCAGGCAGGCGAGCGCCGCCTTCGACGTCGCATAGGCCGTCCCGGCGAAGGGATGCACGCGCGAGCCGACGATCGACGTGACATTGACGACCGTGCCGCGCCCGGCCTTCAGCTCGTCGAACAGGCCGCGCGCCAGCAGCACCGGCGCCAGGAAGTTGACGTTGAAGACCTCGGTCCAGGTGGCGACCGGCGTGGTGAGCGACGACAGCCGGGCGCCGTCCGGCGCCTTCGGCGAGATGCCGGCATTGTTGATCAGCGCATGCAGGGGCCGGCCGGCGAGCCGGGCCTTGATGTCGACGATCGCCAGGTTGAGGGCGCGCAGATCGTTGAGATCGACCTGGACGTGATCGTCCGGCCCTTCCTCCCACGGGCAGCGGGCGCGGTCGAAAGGCTGGCGCGAGCAGGTGATGATCCGCCAGCCGTTCTCGGCGAACAGCCGGACGGTCGCGTGCCCGATGCCGCGAGAGGCCCCGGTCAGCACCATCACCTTCGGGCCGTCGTCGGCAACCGAGGCGGGTCGCGGCGCCGCCATGGCCCCCGGCATCCCGGCGGCGCCCATCGCGCCGCTGTGGAACGGGCAGCGCGCCTCGGCCGGCGGGGCTCCCGCCTCCGGGGCCGGGGCATCGACCGCCGGGGCCCCCGGCCTCTCGTCCACGGTCGTGCTGTCGGTCATCGAGGCCCCCAACGCCAGTCCCGCGAGCGACCGGCCCGCCCCTCGGGCGTCCCGAGGTCGGCCGTCGCCGCATCGGCACGCCGCGGAACGAACGTTGCAGCGCACCCCGCCGCGACCATAGCAGGAAGCAGGCCAGCTCCGCCCTCCGGGGGATCGCGGATTACGCGCATGAATTATGGGCACATGTCCGTGATCGCCGGCCGCCCCAGCGGAAGCGCTGTCGACTTCACGACACGGGACGAGCGCGGAGCGGGAGACCATCGCTGTCGCAAACGCGACAATCGCGATACCCGTGCGATGCCGTTACCCACCAGCCGGAATTGCTCCGCAGGGAGGCCGTCGCGGGCCGGTCCCGAAGCGCCCTGAAAGACCTCGCGAGGATCACGTCCCGCCCCTCCCAGCACCGCCGATTTCGGTGAAAACGTTTTCACCGAACCTCGTGATGGGCCCATGAGCCACGGCGCCACCGGGCCGTCCTCGCTCACCGGGAATTGCACCAATCGCGCCTTACATCTTTTAGGAGCATTCGCCATAGTCGCAACCACTACGCGAGCGCCGGCTCTCGTCGGGGCCTAGGGCGTCGCGCCAGGGAGGCCGCATGGCGAAGTCCGACACCGACCCGCGGACCGGAAGGACACCGGTCGCACCTGTCTCGACGCGCCCGACCACCGGGCGTTTCGCGTTCCTGCGCCAGCTCGTCGCCGACGGCATCCCGTATGTGTTCGGCAATCCGGGCAGCTCGGAGGAGAACCTCCTCGACGCGCTGCGGGCCGAGGAGTTCGCCGGGCTGAAATACATCCTCGCTTTGCACGAGGGACCGGCCGTGGCGATCGCCGACGCTTATGCCCGCGCCGCCCCGGCGGTGCAGCGGGACGGCGACCCGCGGCCGTGGCGGCGGCCGGCGCTGGTGCAGCTCCACTCCTATGCGGGCCTCGCGAACGGGCTCGGCATGATGTACTACGCGCGCCGCGGCTATACGCCCATGGTGGTGTTCGCCGGCGAGGCGGGGCTGCGCTACGAGGCGCTCGACGGCCAGATGGCGGCCGACCTGCCGACCATCGCGAAGCCCTTCGTGAAGTCCGACCACGCCGGCCCCTGCGCCTGGCGGGTGGTCGATCCGGGCTCGCTGCTGCGCCTCACCCGCCGCGCCATCAAGACGGCGGCGACGCCGCCCTGCGGGCCGGTCTTTCTCACCCTGCCCATGGACGTGCTCGACCAACCCTGCCCCGAGACCGTCGAACCGACCCGGCTGGTCGAGACCCGGGTCGCGCCCGACGACGCCACGATCAAGGCGGCGGCCGCGCTCCTGCGCACCGGCGCGCGGCCGCTGATCCTGATGGGCGACGGGGTCGCGGCCGCCGAGGCGCAGCCGGAGCTGGCCGCCGTGGCCGAGCTGCTCGGCGCCGTGGTGTGGGGCGGCAACGCCTCCGAGGTGAACCTGCCGGCTTCGCATCCGCTGTTCGGCGGGTTTCTGGGCCACATGTTCGGCGCCGCGAGCCGACCCGTCACGGCGGCCGCCG
The DNA here is from genome assembly GCF_016653355.1 of Rhodoplanes elegans. Classification (GTDB taxonomy): domain Bacteria; phylum Pseudomonadota; class Alphaproteobacteria; order Rhizobiales; family Xanthobacteraceae; genus Rhodoplanes; species Rhodoplanes elegans. The sequence continues at coordinate 9,204 of NZ_NHSK01000097.1, forward strand.
ACGTGGTGCTGATCGTCGGCACGACGGTGCTGCCCGAGGTGTTCCCGCTAACCGCGGGCGTGTTCGCGCCCGGCGCGCGGCGGGTGCAGATCGATCTCGGCGTCTCCGAGATCGGCAAGAACGAGGGCGTCGAGATCGGGATGCTGGCCGACCCGAAAGTCGCGCTCGGCCGGCTCGCCGCGGCGCTGCGCGCGACCATGACGGCGGCCGAGCACGAGCAGGCGAAGGCGCGCACCGCGCGACACGCCGCCGCGAAGGCCGAGGCGCTGACGGCGGCGCTCGCCGCCGACGCGGCCCTGCCCGACACGGTGCCGCTGCGGGCGCCAAAATTCTTCGCCGCGCTCGCCGCCCGACTGAAGGCACTCCCCGCGCCCGCCCTGATCTTCGACGAGGCGCTCACCTATGCGCCCGAGCTGCTGCGCCATCTGCCGCCCGACATCCCCGGCACCTGGTTCCAGACCCGCTGCGGCATGCTCGGCACCGGCCTGCCGGGCGCCGTCGGCCTGAAGGTGGCGCACCCGGGCCGCTTCGTGTTCGGCTTCGCCGGCGACGGTGGCGGCATCTCGACCGTGCAGGCGCTGGCGACCGCGGCGCGCTATCGCATCGGCGCCAAGTTCGTGCTCCTGAACAATCGCAAGTACCGCATCCTCGAATACAATCTGCTGGACTATCGGCGCGGCCTCGGCCTGCCCGAGACCGATCCGTTCCCGGACAGCTTCGACCTCGCCGCCCAGAACCTGCGCTTCGACTTTCTCGCGCACGGGCTCGGCGTCCCGGCCGTGCGGGTCGAGCGCCCCGACCAGATCGCCCCGGCCCTCGACCGCGCGCTGGCCGACGACGGTCCGTTCCTGATCGAGCTGATGGTGGACGGGGGATTGTGAGGCGCCCTCGGCGTGTCCCCGCGAACGCGCATAGGCGCAAAGTCCGGATCCGAAGCCTCTCCTTCGTCGTGCTCCGCGCAGGCGGAGCACCCAGTACGCCGCAGCGTTTCGACTGAAACAACGTGAGGCCAGTGGATACTGGGTCGTCCGCCTGCGCGGACGACGACCACCGAGAGGCCGTGCCCTCGCGCCTAAAGCAACGCCTGTGGGGCTCGTCCAGGCTCCACGCTCTTCCACACCGATGTTCGGCGAAGACGTGGATGCCCGCGACGAGCGCGGGCATGACGGAGCTTTGGAATTGGCTCACGACGGGTTGCGACACGGCACCGCTTGCGCCGGCCGGGTCGCATCGCCATACCCACGGGGCTCTTCGAAACGCTCCGCAGAGGTCCCGTGTCCCGGTTTCGCGCGTTCGCTCCCCTCCTCGCCGTCGTGCTCGGGATCGCGGGCGCGCTCGCCGTCGCGATTGCACTCTGGCAGCTCGTCGCCACCACGGCGGGGCTGACGATCGAGCGCACCACGGTCGGCACGACGCCGGTGACGATCTATCGTCAGGCCGGCGCGTCGCCCGCGCCCGTGATCGTCATCGCGCACGGCTTCGCCGGCTCGCAGCAGCTGATGCAGCCCTTCGCCGTGACGCTGGCCCGCAACGGCTACGTCGCCGTCACGTTCGACTTCGCCGGGCACGGGCGCAACGCCGAGAAGCTCGGCGGCGACATCACGAAGGTGAGCGGCACGACCATCCTGCTGGTCGAGGAGGTCGCCCGCGTCGTCGCCTTCGCGAAGGGGATTCCCGGCGGCGACGGGCGCATCGCGCTGCTCGGCCACTCGATGGCGTCCGACATCATCGTGCGGGCCGCGCAGGCAGACCCCGAGATCGCCGCCGTGGTCGCCGTGTCGATGTTCTCGCCGGCGGTGCGCCCCGACAGCCCGAAGAACCTCCTCGTCGTAGTCGGCGACTGGGAACGCCGGCTGAAGGAGGAGGCATTGCGCGCCGTCGGCATGGCGGTCGGCGGTCCGGTCGAGGCCGGCGTCACCTACGGGAGCTTCGCCGACGGCACGGCGCGGCGTGCCGCGTTCTCGCCGAGCGTCGAGCACATCGCGGTCCTCTACAGCCCGGCGAGCAGCCGCGAGGCGCTCCTCTGGCTCGACCAGGTATTCCGGCACGCGGGCTCCGGCTACGTCGACGATCGCGGCGCCTGGATCGGCCTTCTGATCCTCGGCATCGTGCTGCTGGCGAAGCCGCTCGCCGGCCTGTTGCCGCGCGTCGCGTCGACCCCGCAGGGCGCCGGCCTGCCGTGGCGGCGGCTGTGGCCGGTCGCCGTGGTGCCGGCGGTCGCGACGCCACTGCTGCTCTGGAAAGCGCCGACCAGCTTCCTGCCCGTGCTGGTCGGCGACTATCTCGCCGTGCATTTCGCCGTTTACGGCCTGCTGACGGCGCTGATGCTTTTCGTCGTGAGGCGCTGGTCAGTCCGGGATGCGGGTGTGCAGACGGCACCCCGGACTGACGGAGGCTTTCATTGGTCCGCCCGCGCCGTCGCCGCCTTCCTGCTCGCAACCACGCTGGTCACGGCCTATGCGATCGGGGCGCTCGGCGGGGCGATCGACTGGTTCGTCACATCCTTCGTGCCGGTCGGGCCGCGCTGGCTTCTGGTGCTGGCGCTCGCCGCCGGCACCGTGCCGTATTTCCTCGCCGACGAGTGGGCGACGCGCGGCCCCGGCACCGGACGCGGCGCCTACGCGGCGACCAAGCTTCTGTTCCTGCTGTCGCTCGCCGGTGCGGTCGCGCTGAACCTGCGGGCGCTGTTCTTTCTCATTCTGATCGTGCCCGTGATCCTCGCCTTCTTCGTCGTCTACGGCCTGTTCAGCCGCTGGACGTTTGCACGCACCGGCCACCCGTGGGTCGGCGGCCTCGCCAACGCGCTCGCCTTCGCCTGGGCGATCGCCGTCACGTTCCCGATGCTGGTGAGATAGACGCAGCGAGATCACACGACGTCCGTGTCCCGGACGCGCTGGACCGCGGAGCGGTGCAACGCGAGCCGGGACCCAGAGGCCGCACGGTCGGCATCGATGGCGAGGCGCCCTGCCGTGCCGCCCCTGGGCCCCGGCTCTGCGGCGCATCGCGCCTGCGGCCCGATGCGCCTTGTCCGGGGCACGAGGCCCGTCGCGACCAGAACGTCCCTACCGCGAAAACACCGGCGGCACGGAGAACTCCGCCGCGACCTTGTCGAGCTGGACGATCAGCGCCTCGGGCAGCGGAATCCCCGAGGCCTCGCGCTCGGCCCGGCACTCGCGGCGGCGGTCGCCGGGCAGCCGGATCGTCTCGACGCCCTGCATCCGGCCGGTGGCGCGCAGATCCGCGACGTGGCGATCGACCTCGGCGACGAAGCGATCCAGCCCGACGAAGCGGGCGACGTCGATCGCCACCACGAACTGCCCCGTGTTGGTGACGCTGGTGTCGTCGGCGTTGAAGTCGACGCAGTCGCGGCCGAAGGCGGCGCCGTTGAGCACGCCGGCGAGCGCGCCGAGCATCAGCGCGAGGCCCGAGCCCTTGTAGCCGCCGATCGGCAGCAACAGGCCGCGGCCGCTCTGCGCCGGATCCGTGATCGGCTCGCCGGTCTCGCGGTCGATCAGCCAGCCCTCCGGCATCGGCAGGCCCTGCAGCGTATGCTTCTTGATGGTGCCGTAGGAGACGACCGTGGTCGCCATGTCGAGCACCATCGGCCCCGCCCCGGTCGGCACCGCGACGGCGAGCGGGTTGGTGCCGAGCAAGAGCTCGTTGCCGCCCCACACGGCCATGTGGTTGGCGCTCGCCACGGCCGAGTAGAGGCCGACCATGCCGTGCGCGACCGGCATCTCGGCATAGAGCCCGGCCGAGCCCGCGTGGTTGGAGCCGCGCACCCCGACCCAGGCGACGCCGGTCTCGCGAGCGAGCTCGATCGCCGTCGCGGCGGCCCGCTTCACCACCAGATGGCCCATGCCGTTGTCGCCGTCGACCAGCGCGGTCGCCGGCGCGGTGCGCTCGACCCGGATCTTGGGCGTCCTGTTGAAGCCGCCCGCCTTCAGGCGGCGGGCGTATTGCGGCAGGCGGAAGACGCCGTGCGCGTCGGCGCCGGTGAGGTCCGCCTCGGTCATCAGCGCCGCGACGGTCTCGGCATCGTCGCGCGGCGCGCCGGCGGCGGCGAGGCAGTCGGCGATTAGGCTCTCCACCGCGGTGGCGGGCGCGCGCCTGACCGACGTCGTGGGCTTCTGGGGCGCGTTCATGCGGCGCTCCGCTGCTCGGCCGCGCCGGCGAGGGCCAGCGGCCCGCCGCGCAGGATGCGATCCTTGTCGGCGTCCGGGATCGACAGCGCCCGGACCTGACGGACGCATTCGAGCGTGCCCATGTCGTAAGGGTAGTCGCTGCCGAGCACGACGCGGTGCACGCCGGCCGAGGCGACCAGATACTCGAGCGGCTCCTTCGCATGCAGGATGCTGTCGAACCACAAGGTCTTCAGCGCCGCCTCGGGAGACTCCTTCAGATGCACCTGCGGCTCGGAGCGCACCTGCCAGCCGTGGATCCAGCGGCCGAACTGATACGGCACGAAGCCGCCGCCGTGGACGAACAGGAACCTGATCTTGGGGAAGCGCGCGATCACGCCGCCGAACACGAGCGACGCCGCCGCGATGGTCGAGTCGAGTGGATTGCCGATCAGGTTGGCGAGGTAATACGACTTCAGCCGGTCGCTGCCAGCCACCTGGGTCGGGTGGATCATGATGAAGGCGGAGAGCGCGTTCGCGGCCTCCCACAGGGGCTCGAGCGCCGGATCGTCGAGATTGCGGCCGTTGACGTTGGAGCCGATCTGGGCGCCCTTGAGCCCGAGCGTGCGCATCGCCCGCGTCAGCTCGGCGGCCGCCAGCTCCGGCGCCTGCATGGGCAGCGTCGCGATCCCCATGAAGCGGTCGGGATGCGCCTTCACGGTGGCGGCGATCTGGTCGTTCTGCAGTGCAGCGAGGGTGGCGTTCAGCGACGCGTCGATGGTGTAGAGGAAGGTCTGCGGCGTGTTCGACAGCACCTGCATGTCGACCTCGGCCGCGTCCATGTCCTTCAGTCGGGTTTCGAGATTCCAGCCGCCGCGCGGGAACGGACGGTACGGCACGCCGGCGACCTCGAGCACCGAGAAGGCGTCGTCGATCGGCGTGATCTTCGGCGCGACGGCGGGGGCTTCCTTGGCGATCATCCGCATGGTCTCGTCGCTCAGGATGTGAGCGTGCGTGTCGATCGTCTTCGCTGTGGGCATTTTTTGTTTCCTCCGAGAGCCGCTTGTCATAGCGGCTGCCGGAGGGACGGACCACCCCTTGTATGACATGTGCCGATGCAGGGCGCGCAGGGCATCGCACCGACCGCGTTCGTCCCCGAGCCCTTGGTCGTCCCGAGGCGGCGCGAAGCGCCGAGCCCGGGCCCCATAACCACTGTCTCGCGTGAGCCCCCGGCGCCGGGGGTAAGGATTCCGGGCTCGCGGACCTGACGGTCCGCGCCCCGGAATGACGAGACTGAAGCCGGGGCGGGTTTCGACTACCCCGCCTTGCGGGTCGGCGGCGCGTCGGGCTCGCTGATGACGAGGCCGGACATCGGCTCGATCCAGGCGAGGTGGCTCACCACGCCCTTCACGCCGGGCGTGTTCTCGGCCAGCACCTTGAGGCCTTCGCCCTGCTTCGACTCGGTGATGCTGCCCCACAACTCGACGATGCCGTCCTTGACGACGACGTCGACGAGGGCGACCGGCGCCCACGGCTGGCGGGCGATCTCGGCCATCACCCGGGTGCGGATCTCGGCGTCGCCGGCCGGCGCGTCCGGCAGGTCGCGGCTGACGCTCGCCAGCGCGTGCAGCAGGTTCGACCGGCTGACGATGCCGACGACCCGGCGGTCGCGCACCACCGGCACGCGCTTCACCCGCTTGCGCTCCATGATCGACACGACGGCGTCGAGCCCGGCGTCCTCGTCGACCGTCACGGGCGAGCGGGTCATCACCTCCTCGACCCGCCGGCCGTGCGAGCGGACATAGTCGGTGGCGAGGTTCTGGGGGCCGACCAGGAACTCGAGCCAGCGCGGCCGCTTGCGGGCCGTGCCGGTCTCGGCGCGGCGCAGGAAGTCCCCTTCGGTGACGATCCCGACCAGCGCGCCGCCGGCATCGACCACCGGCAGCCCGCTGATGCGGTTCTCCAGCATCAGCCGGATCGCCTCCTCGATGGAGGCTTCGGGCGCAATCGTCAGCACCCGGCTCGTCATCACGTCTCGGGCTTTCATCGCGGCATCTCCTGCTCGGATCGCTCCGGTGCCGCACCGCCCGCCCCTCGGCGGCGCACCTCGCCGCGCTCCGCGGCCGCACCGTGCTCCGAGCCGGCCGAGTATCGGCCCGCCTCAGGGAGGCGGCAATCGAAATCGGCCGCACCACGCCGGCACTGATGGCCCATAAGCAACACTGCGTAAGGGCTCCATGACAAGGGTTCTGTAAAGCCAAGGATGTTGCGTCCGGCGGGTGTGTGCTATGCGGTAGATTAGGAGCTGTTCGGTCCGGAGCGGGGGAGAACGACATGGAGTCAGCGGTCGCGACACAGGCCGTTTCGGGCGGCACCCAGGCCGGGATGCCGCATCGCGAGGCGGCCTCGGCGCCGGCGATTCCGTCGTATCTCGACGTGCATTACTGGTGGGCCTATGTGCACCCGAACGCCGTCAAGGTGTTCGAGCGGCAGTGGCTCGCCAACCTGATCCTGTGGGGCAACTACGCCCGCCTGCGCGACGCCGCGCTCGATCTGCTGGGCGACGTCCTGCCCGGCCGCACCCTGCAGGTCGCCTGCGCCTATGGCGACCTCACGCCGCACCTGGTCGAGCGGGTGAGTGCCGGCCAGGGCGCGGTCGACATCGTCGACGTGCTGCCCGTGCAGCTCGACAATCTGCGCCGCAAGCTCGCCGCCGACGCGCCGGCGCGGCTCCTGGAGACCGATTCGTCGGCCCTGCCGCTGCCCGACGCGAGCTACGACCGCGTGCTCTTGTTCTTCCTGCTGCACGAGCAGCCGGAGAGCTGGCGCCGCCGCACGCTGGCCGAGGCGGTGCGGGTGCTGAAGCCGGGCGGCCGCCTCGTCATCGTCGATTACGCGAAGCCGCACTGGTGGAACCCGTTGCGCTACGTATTCGCACCGGTGCTGGCCGCGCTGGAACCGTTTGCGCTCGATCTCTGGCGCGAGGACGTCTCGGGCTGGATGCCGGCCCTGCCGCCCGACCGGAAAATCGAGCGGCGCTCGTATTTTGGTGGACTTTATCAGGCGCTGGTCGTCGATCGCTGACCATCGTTGCGCCGCCCGCGCATGGCGGACGTGCCCGGAGTTTCAGTCTTGCGTTTTCTCAAGGTGTTGCACGGGGGCCAATGCGATGGTCGATCCCAGGGGGCATGAACTCTTGCGGGATCCCCCACCCGCTTCGAGGTCACTACACATGCAGAGTGCTGCAGTTCGATCGTCGACTTCGGTGCGAATCGAGGCCGGCTCGCCGGTGGACAGTGCGAAAGCTCCCGTCGTCTCCATTCCTTCTTATCTCGAGAAGCATTACTGGTGGGCCTATATTCACCCGAACGCGATCCGTTTCTTCGACCACCAGCCGATCATCAACTTCATCCTGTGGGGCAACTACGCCAAGCTGCGGAACGCCGCGCTCGCCGAGATGGGCGACGAGCTTCCCGGCCAGACCCTGCAGGTGGCCTGCGCCTATGGTGATCTGACGCCGCATCTCGCCGATCGCGTCGCCGCCGGCGGGGGCCGGCTCGACGTCATCGACATCGTGCCGGCGCAGCTGCGCAACGTGCGCCGCAAGCTGAAGGCCGACGCGCCGGTCCGCCTCCTCAACATGGATTCGGCCGACCTGAACTTCCCGGATGCGAGCTACGACCGCGCCATCGTCTACCTGCTGTTCCACGAGCAGCCGGTCGAGCATCGCGAGAAGACGCTGGCCGAGATCTTCCGGGTGGTGAAGCCGGGCGGCAAGGTGGTCATCGTCGACTACGCCAAGCCCGACTGGTGGCACCCGTGGCGCTACTGGTTCAAGCCGGTGCTCGGCTATCTGGAGCCGTTCGCGCTCGACCTGTGGAAGCACAAGCTGACCACCTGGATGCCGGCGCCCTGGTCGAAGACCGAGTGGCCGCGCCAGTCCTACTTCGGCGGCCTGTACCAGAAGATCGTGATCACGCGCTGATCACGGTTCTTCCCCTCTCCCTGAGGGAGAGGGTCGGGGCGCGCGACAGCGCGCACCGGGGTGAGGGTTTACGGCGCTGGTTGGCTAGCCTCGGCCCCCCTCACCCGGACTTCGCGCCTTCGGCGCGAACCCCGACCTCTTCCCGCTGGGGAGAGGTGATCGGAGTGCCTGACCCGCTTCGTGATCTACACCACCGCCGAAACCAGCCGCTCGACCGCCGCGGCCGGAAATGCCGTCCCCATCGCCTGCGCCAGCGTCTCGACATTGGCCCCCACCGCGGCCTCCGGCGGCGTGCCGTCGGGGACGGGCAGCGTCGCGGCGAGGCCGAACAGCGCCTCCTGCTCCAGCCGCTCCGCCTCGAGCTCCAGCCGCTTCACCTGCGTCCGGAACGCCTGCGCCGCCGCAGACGCGACCAACGGCGGCGCGTCCTTCAGGCACCGCCGGATCATGCGCAGCGGCACCACCACGTCGCCCGCCCAGCCGGCCGCGGCGTCGCGCACCCGCAGGATCTCGCCCGCATCGAGCCGCCGCCCCTGCGTGCCGAGCCACATGACGAACAGCAGCACGTTGACGTCGACGCCGTGGTCGTCCTGGAGGGCGAGGCAGGCCTCGGCGACGCTGGGCTTTCGGTAGGTCGCGAGCGAGAACCGCCAGAACGGCGAGCCGTTCTCTTCGATCAGCTCCACGCGGCGGCTCCCTCTACCGCTCGCGTGACGACAGCACCGTCGCGAGCGCGTTGGCCGAATAGTCGGCGAGCCCGCGCGGCTCCATGTGATAGGCGACGCGCAGAAAATCCTTCACGGCGACCAGCGACGGCGCCGCCCGCGACGTGACGGTCGCCAGCACCTTGTCCAGCGCAGCGTCGAGCTGGGCCTCCGGCACCACGGTGCTGACGAGCCCGATCTGCAACGCTTGTTCAGCCGTCAGCTCCTCGAGTGCAAAGACCATCCAGGCGAGCGCCTTCTTCGAGACGTTCGGCACCACGGCCGACATGGCGAGCGTCGGCGGCAGATTGTGCTCCATCTCGGGGAGCTTGAAGCGTGCCGTGTCGGCCGCGATGGAGATGTCGCAGGCCGACGTGACGGCCGTGCCGAAGCCGTGCGCGGCGCCGTGCACGAGCGCGATGACGGGCTGCGGCGCCGCCTCGATCGCCGCATAGGCGGCGAGGATCGGCTCGAGCGTCGAGGTGCGCAGCGCCAGCGCGTTGGGGGCGCCCGACCCGTCGCGCGGATCGCGGCCGCGGCAGAAGTCCGGCCCGTTCGCCCGGATCACGATCGCCTTGGCGTCTGTCGCCGAAGCCTCCTTGATGGCCGCGGTGAGCTCGCGCACCTGCGCGATGGTGAGGAGGTTCTTCTCCTCCGGCCGGTCGATCACCAGGGTCACGACCGCGCCGGCGCGCGACGATCTGATCACGTTGCTCATGGGGGTCTCTCTACGGCCTCTCGGTCGTCATGGCCGGGCTTGTCCCGGCCATCCACGACAGTGACTCGCGGGCATTCTCGAAAAGACGTGGATGCCCGGCACAAGGCCGGGCATGACGGATTCGGAAGACGGCAGCCGCCCTCACCGGCCGGCCGCGTAGCCCTGCATGCCGCGCGGATTGGCGGCGGCGCGGCGGCGCCAGCCGTCGCGCGAGGCCGCGGTGAGGCGGCCTTCGGACCACGCCGGCCCGACCTCGACGACATGGCCGCGGGCGGCGAGATCGCGCCGCACCTCCTCGGACACCCGCTCCTCGATCACGAGGACGCCGGGACGCGCGGTGCGCGGCCAGAACGAGATCGGGAAGTGCTCCGAGTGCCAGGCCGGCGCGTCGATCGATTCCTGCAGGTTCAGCCCGGCATGGACGTGGCGCAGGAAGAGCTGCAGGTTCCACTGGTCCTGCTGATCGCCGCCCGGCGTGCCCCACGCCAGATAGGGCTCGCCGTCGCGCAGCGCCAGCGTCGGCGACAGCGTGGTGCGGGGCCGCTTCCCGGGCGCGAGCGCCGCCGGGTGCCCCTCCTCCAGCCAGAACATCTGGGCGCGCGTGCCGAGGCAGAAGCCGAGCTCCGGGATGATCGGCGACGACTGCAGCCAGCCGCCCGACGGCGTCGCCGAGATCATGTTGCCGTCGCGATCGATGATGTCGAAATGCACCGTGTCGCCGCGCACCTCGCCGGGCTTCGCCGCGATCTTGCCGACCGTCGGCTCGCCGGCGCCGGCCGCGACCGGCACCTCGCCGGCGCGGCGCAGCTTCACGTCGCCGCCGAAGCCTTCGACCGAGCCGGGCCGCAGCTCCAGCGACGCCGCGTCGGTGACGAGCTTGCGGCGCGCGTCGTTGTAGGCGTCGGACAGCAGCACATCCATCGGCACCTTCACGACGTCCGGATCGCCGTAGAACTTCTCGCGGTCCGCATAGGCGAGCTTGGCGCATTCCACGACGGTGTGGATGAACTCCGCCCCGGCGACGTCGAGCCCGTCGAGCGCGAAGCCCTTCAGGAGCGCGAGCTGCTGGAGCAGCACCGGCCCCTGCGACCACGGCCCCGCCTTGCACACCGTGTAGCGCCCGTAGTCGTAGGTGAGCGGCGCCTCGATGCGCGGCTTCCAGGTCGCCATGTCGTGGCCGGTGAGGATGCCGCGATGGGCCTCGCCGGACGTGTCCATCACCTTCTGGGTGCGGCAGAAGCGATCGATCGCGTCGGCGACGAATCCCTCCGACCACGCTTTCCGGGCCCGCGCGATCTCCTGCTCACGTCCGCCACCGCCGCTTTCCGCCTCGCGCAGGATGCGCGCATAGGTGTCGGCAAGGCCGCGATTCACGAACAGGCTGCCGGTCTCCGGCACGGTGCCGCCGGGGAGCCAGACGGCGGCCGAGGTCGGCCAGTGCTGGCGGAACAGCGTCTCAACCGAGCGGATGGTCGCATGGGCGCGCTCGACCAGCGGGTGGCCCTCGCGGGCGTAATAGATGGCGGGCGCGAGCACGTCGGCGGGACGCAGCGTGCCGTATTCGGCGAGCAGCATCATCCAGGTCTCGAACGTGCCCGGCACGCAGGCGGCCAAAAGCCCGGTGCCCGGCACCATGTCGAGGCCGAGGCCGCGGTAGTAGCGGATGGTGGCGCCGGCCGGGGCCGGCCCCTGGCCGCAGATCACCTCCGGGCGCCCCTTGCGCACGTCGTAGAGCACGATCGGCACGTCGCCGCCGGCGCCGTTGAGATGCGGCTCCACCACCTGCAACGTGAAGGCGGTGGCGACCGCCGCGTCGAACGCGTTGCCGCCCTTCTCCAGGATCGACATGCCGACCGCGGTCGCGATCCAGTGCGTGGAGGTGACGACGCCGAACGAGCCTTCGATCTCGGGGCGGGTGGTGAACGGGTTTGGATTGACGTTGCTCATTACCGTTTCGGGGTAGGAACGCGGGGCGGCCATTCGGCGGTCCGACGCCGGCTTTGTCAACGGACCCGAAACGAAAAAAGCGGCCGGTTTGGCCGGCCGCTCCTCGATCTCCTGCGCCACGGCAGGACCCGGGCACGCCCGCGCCGCCGGGGACCGTCCCGCCTCAGGCGGCCCGCACCATCGACAGGAACGTCTCGATCTCGGTCTTCAGGCGGTTGCTCTCGCCGGCCAGCGACTGGGCCGAGGAGAGGACCTGCGAGGCGGCCGCGCCGGTCTCGCCTGCGCCGAGATTCACCTGCGAGATGTTGTCGGCCACCTGGGTGGTGCCCTGCGCGGCCTGCTGGACGTTGCGGGCGATCTCGTGCGTCGCCGCCCCCTGCTCTTCCACGGCCGCCGCGATGCTGCCGGAGATGTCGGAGATCCGCTTGATGGTGCCGCCGATCTCCTTGATCGCGCCGACCGCCACCTGGGTCGCCGACTGCATGCCGGCGATCTGGGCCGAGATGTCGCCGGTCGCCTTGCCGGTTTGGGCGGCGAGCGCCTTGACCTCCTGGGCGACGACCGCGAAGCCCTTGCCGGCCTCGCCAGCGCGGGCCGCCTCGATCGTGGCGTTGAGCGCGAGGAGATTGGTCTGCTCGGCGATCGCCGTGATCAGCTTGATCACGTCGCCAATGCGGTTCGCCGCCTGCGACAGCTCGTTGATCTGATCGTCGGTCCGTTGCGCCTGCTGGACGGCCTCACCGGCGATGCGGGCGGATTCGGCGACCTGGCGGCTGATCTCGCCGACCGACGACGACATCTGATTGGTGGCGGAGGCGACCGACTGCACGTTGGCCGAAGTCTCCTCCGAGGCGGTCGCGACCGTCGTCGACAGGGTCTGAGTGGTCTCCGCGGTCTTGCTCAACGTCACCGCCGCCCCCTCGAGATGCGACGACGCCGTGGAGACGGTCCGGACGATCTCGCCGACCGCCGCGTCGAACCGATCGGCGAGGCCGAGCATGGCCTGCTTGCGCTCGACGGCCGCGCGCTCGTCGCGCTCGCGCTGCTGCTTGGCAAGCGCCGCCATCCGCTCGGCATTGGCCGCGAAGGCGCGGGCGATGTCGCCGATCTCGTCCTTGCGCTCGCCGCCCGGGACGACGGGCGACTCGCCGGCCGGAACAGACTGCACGGCACGGCTGATCGCCACCATCGGCTGCACCATGCCCTTGTTGAGCAGCATCAGGAAGCCGCCGACCATCGCCAGAATCACGACGGCGCCGCCGATCATCGTGACCCGGGCCAGCTCGGCCGCTGCTGCCGCCGCACCGCTGCGCTCCTTCAGGAGACTCAGCTCGATGTCGGAGATCTCCTTCGCCTTCGCCCGGATCCCGTCCATCGCGGTCTTGCCGGCGCCGGACAGCTCGATCTGACGCGCCTCGTCGAGCTTGGCGGGGTTCTGCAGGATCGACTGGACGCGATCCGACACCGCCTGCTTCCAGGACTGGACCATGCGGTCGACGTCGTCGAACCGGCGCTGCTGGGCCGGATTGTCGGCGGTGAGCTGGCGCACCTCGGCGAGAGCCTTGGCGTAGGTGGTCTCGCCGTTGCGCAACGGCTCGAGGAAGCGCGCGTCACCGGACAGCAGATAACCTCGAATCCCGGTCTCGCGGTCGACCATGGCGGCGACCAGGGTGTCGACCCGCATCAGGACCTTGTAGGTGTGCTCGGTCATCTGGGCAGCAGATTCGAGCCGGCCGGTGACGACCCAGCTGATCCCGCTGATGGCGAAGCTGACAGCGAGCAGACAGACGAAAGCGATCGAGATCTTCCGCAGCGTCCCGAGGTCGCTGAAGCGCCGAATCATGTCCTGGTCCTTGATCGTATCGAGAGGAAGGCGCGGGGGTGCGCACGCGCTGGCACGCGTAAAACCTGCGACGGTTTTGGAGAAATTCGCCTCGGCCCGATTAAGAACTCGTGTATGGGCGAGCGTCCCACCTTCGGTGTTTTGCTTGTTTTTTCCGGAGCGGATCGGCTCCTGAAAGCCGGTCGACGTGATTTGTCGGCCCTCCGCTAGCCCTTTCTGGCTATGGAGTGACGGTCGCCCGACCAGAAGCGGCTATTCTGGTCGGCCGCCGGCGCCGCCGGTGACAACACGCGCCGCCATCCGAAAGGCCGTGGCCGTTGCGCTTCTGGATCGGCCCCGTCCTCACACCTCCGCCATCGGGCCGTGGGCGTGCTTCTCGATGGTGCGGGAGGGGGCGCCGCCGCGATGGTTCACGCCCATCGGGATCCAGGTGCAGACCTTCGAGGGATCGGCCCAGACGGTGGCGACCGCGCTCGGCACGAAGAACTCCGAGAAGATCATGTCGCCGGTCTCGCCGCCCTTCACCCAGTGCGGCTCGCGGTCGTGATAATAGACGACGTCGCCGGTCCTCACCTGCATCTCCTGCGTCTCGCCGGCGTAGCAGGTCCCCTGCCCGGCCAGGAAATACATGAAATGCGCGCCGCCCTCGTGATGGTGCACCGGGCAGGTGGTGCCGGGCGGATAGATGATCATCTCGCCGCGGATCGCCCGCACACCGAACATCTTCGGCGTCACGATGTAGATGCGCTTGCGGGCGTCGTGCTCGGACTTCAGCAGCGGCTCCTCGCGCCAGTCGACGAGCCGGAACGGTGGCGGGCTCTTCAGCACGGCCGGGTCGAGCGAGCCGACGTCGGGCACCAGGGCGAACAGCAGCGTCGCGCCGCCTTCGCTGTCGAGCGTGCCCGACAGGCCGGGCGGCAGGAGACCGATATGGGTCGGCAGCACCGCGGCGTCGCCGTCCGGCATCCGCAGGGTCGCCGAACCGTCGATCATCTGGAACCAGCCGAGCGCATCGGGCGCGATGTCGAAGGTCACGGCGGTGCCCGGCGACAGCACGATGCGATCGAGCTCGAACAGCACGCCCGGCACCCGCGCCGCATCGAGCAGCCGCTGCCGCGTCACGTCATCGGCCAGCGCCTCGGCCACGACCTCGCTCTCGTTGAAATGGATCGCCATGGTGCTTCTCCTTGCGTGCAGTTCAAGTCCGATCGTTCTCGGCCATTCCGGGGCCGGCGGGAAACGCCGGCGCCGGAATGACAGGATCACGGCGCGGACCGGATTACTCCTGGAACGCCTGCTCGCGGCCCGAGCGGATCGCCGGCAGGGCGACGATCAACAGGAGAATCGCGGCGCAAATCAGGAGGCCCAGCGAGATCGGCCGGTCGACGAAGATCATCGGATCGCCACCGGAGACGCGCAGCGCGCGGCGCAGGTTCTCCTCCATCAGCGGGCCGAGCACGAAGCCGAGGATCAGCGGCGCCGGCTCGCAGGCGAGCCTCTGGAACACGAAGCCGGCGACCCCGAAGATCGCCGCCATGATGACGGCCGCGGCGCTGTTGCTCACCGTGTAGACGCCGATGGCGCAGAACAGCAGGATGGCGAGATAGAGGAAGCGGTAGGGCACCTTCAGGAGCTGCACCCAGAAGCCGATCAGCGGCAGGTTGATGATGACCAGCATCAGGTTGCCGATCCACATCGAGGCGACCATGCCCCAGAACATCTGCGGCCGCTCCGTCATGATCTGCGGCCCCGGCTGGATGCCGTGGATCATCAGCGCGCCGATCATCAGCGCCATCACCGGATTGCCGGGGATGCCGAGGGTGAGCATCGGGATGAACGAGCTCTGCGCACCGGCGTTGTTGGCGGCCTCCGGCCCGGCGACGCCCTCGATGGCGCCGCGCCCGAACATGCCGGGCCGGTCGGAGACGCGCTTCTCCAGCGCATAGGCCGCGAAGGCCGAGAGCGTCGCGCCGCCGCCGGGCAGCACGCCGAGCACGGCGCCGAGCGAGGTGCCGCGCAGCACCGCCGGCCAGCCGCGGGCGAAGTCGTCGCGCGTCGGCCACAGGCGGGTGATGCGCTTGGTGACCACGTCACGGGCAGCGTCGTCGCGCCCGGCCAGATTCGCCATGATCTCGCTGATGCCGAACAGGCCGATCGCCAGCGTCGCGACGTCGAGCCCGTCGGCGAGCTCGTTCAGCCCGAAGGTGAAGCGCTGGCCGCCGGTGTTGCCGTCGGTGCCGATCAGACCGAGAAGCAGGCCGAGCACGATCATGGCGATCGCCTTGACGACGGAGCCGTGCGCCAGCACCACGGCGGCGATCAGCCCCAGCAGCATCAGCGAGAAGTACTCTGGGGAGCCGAAGGACTGGCCGAGCCGGGCGAGCGGCGGCGCGAAGCCGGCGATCAGCGCGGTCGAGACGCAGCCGGCGAAGAACGAGGCGAGCGCGGCGGCCGCGAGCGCCGCGCCGGCGCGGCCCTGGATCGCCATCTGATGGCCGTCGATCGTGGTGACGACCGACGAGGTCTCGCCCGGCAGGTTGATCAGGATCGCCGAGGTCGAGCCGCCGTACTGGGCGCCGTAGAAGATGCCGGCCAGCATGATCAGGCCGGCGGTCGGCTCGAGATGGAAGGTCAGCGGCAGCAGCATCGCGATGGTGGCGATCGGCCCGATGCCAGGCAGCACGCCGATCAGCGTGCCGATCATCGCACCGATGAAGGCGAACAGCATGTTCCACGGCGTCAGCGCCACCGAGAAGCCGAGCGCCAGGTTGGAGAGCAGCTCCATGACGACCTACCACACGGGCCAGACCGGGATCGTCAGCCCCAGCCCGGCGATGAACACGGCCCATGCGAGGCCGACGAGGAAGACGGCGGCCAGCGCGGCCTCGGCGACGCGCAGGCCGCGCCCGGCCAGCGTGCCGATGGCCACGAGGAGCAGGATCGAGAGGACGAGGCCGAGCCGCTCCAGCGAGACGCCGAACACCACCAGCGCGAGGAAGACGAGGATCACGGGACGCGCCGCCTCGCGACCGATCGGGAACTCGCTGCGCTCCGCGCCCGCCGCCATGAAGCCCCGGAACGCGACGACGGCGCCGAGGCCGAGCAGGATCCAGCACAGGAGGCGCGGCACGTAGCCGGTGCCCATGCGGCGCGCCGTGCCGATCGGATAGTCCTGCGACAACCACAGCCCGAAGCCGGCGATGGCGACGAACAGCAGGCCCGCCAGCACGTCGCGGTGGATCAGCCGCCGCCACGGCCGCGTCATCGGGAAGCCGGACGTGTCGGTCATGCGGGGCTCCTCATGACGTCAGCCGCCCATCTCTCGGTCATTCCGGAAGCCGAGCGAAGCTCCGCTGCCCGGACTCCATACGCCCGGCCCCCATGAGGCAGGACAGGGGATATGGAGTCCGGGCTCGCGGGCTCACGCCCGCGCCCCGGAATGACGGAGGTGGGTAGCGCCCCGCTCATCGCGCCGGGATCACCGGCAGCAGCAGGAATGACTCCTTGTCGCCGCCCGAATGGATCGTGTTGGTGCCCGTGTTGTAGTCGGCGTGATAGTGCGTGTAGTGGACGCTCCCCACGCCGTCGCGCGGCTGGATGTCGAGCCGCAGGCGATGGCCCTTGCGGAACACCATCGAGGTCGGCCAGATCTCCACCTCCACCTTCACGACCTCGCCGGGCGCCAGATAGAGCCGCCGCTGGTGCCGGTGATACGGCCGCCACGGCTTCGTCAGCTCCGGATCGAGCTCGCGATGCGAGACGCGCAGCCAGCCCTTGGCGATCGGCACCTGCTGGCCCTGCTGGCCGATCTCCCACACGTCGTTGCCGTCCGGATCGATGTCGCGGATGGTGAGGAACAGATCCATGTCTTCGGTGGCGCTCGACACCCACAGCGTCGCGGCGACCGGCCCGGTGATCTCGGTGTCCCGATCGAACGGCGCCGTGTCGAGCGAGATGCCCATGCCGGCCTGCATGGCGCCCGACGCGAGGAACGTCGACGATGCCGAGGCCGAGCCGCCTTTCGAGGAGCCGCTCGCGTTGTAGGTGCGCGACGACGTGACGGCCGGGTTCTCCGGCACCAGCGCGCCGCTGTTGGCGGGCGCTCCCGGCGCGGGAGCCGAGAGATCGAGATGCATCTTGGTCCACTGCGTGCGGGCGAGCGGCCATTCGTGCTCGTCGCGCCAGACGCCCTCGCCGTTGCCGTGGCGGATGAACAGGCGCACCGGCGGCTCGTCCATCACGCCGTTGTCGACGCCTTTGAGGAAGTGGTCGAGGAAGCGAAGCTGCTCGTTTCGCGCGGATTCCGTGTAGAAAGGATGCACATGCGTGCCGGAATGCATGCGCAGCTTCTTGTGCCTGGAGGCGGCGCGCATGAAGCCTTCGGTGTTGCCGCGCAGATGCAGGCCCATGCCGGACCAGTTGCCGACCGAGAACAGCGGCACCGTGATCCTGTCCCACTGCGCCTGCTCGCCCGCGAAGGCGCCGCTGTCGAGATTGTGCCGCACCCAGCGCCACAGCGTGTCGGCCGTGAAGGTGTCGGGATTGTCGCGATAGGCGCGGCCGATCAGATGATGGCAGAGGTGGGTGACGAACCAGTTGGTCATGAACTGGTTGAGGATGCCGCCGTGGAACAGCGCATCGCGATAGAGATCGGCGAAGCCCTCCCACGGGACGATCGCGGCGAGCGACGGCGGCTGATGATTGGCGACGAACCACTGGTTGATGGCGAAATAGGAGATGCCGATCAACCCGACCTTGCCGTTACACCAGGGCTGCGCCGCCGCCCACGCGATGGCGTCGCAATAGTCGAGCGACTCCTGCAGCGACCACGGCTCGGTGCGGCCCGGCGACTTGCCGGTGCCGCGGGCGTCGACGCGCACGCAGGCATAGCCGCGCGGCACCCACCATTCGGGATTGACCGTCTCCCAGTTCATCAGCGGGTTCGGCTTCTCCTCCAGATTGTCCGGCGGAATCCAGACCTTGTCCTTCTGATAAGGACCGAGATTGAGGAGCGCCGGCACCCGCGTGTCGGCGGCAGGCCGCAGCACGTCGGCCTTCAGGCGCGAGCCGTCGCGCGTCGGCACGTCGACGTCGCGCTCGACCACGATGTCGCTGATCGTGCCACCCACGGCAGTCCCGGCGCCGCCGGTCGTCTCGCTCTTCACGTCCAGCACTGAGGACACTCCGTGTCACGTTGGTTCGAGGAGATAAGATCGGGTGCAAGATTCGCCGGCGTTTTCACCTCTCCCCGCGTGCGGGGAGAGGTCGGACTTTGCGCCGGCAGGCGCGAAGTCCGGGTGAGGGGGCGCCTCCGTATCCACGAGAGGCCCCCTCACCCCGACCCTCTCCCCGCGGGCGGGGAGAGGGAGAGCGGACGCTGCGGACCGAGATAGGGAGCACAAGCGCAGCGGGGAGAGGGAACACGGGTGCCGCGCGGCAGGCCCTACTCGGCGAGCTCGATCTTCACCTCGTCGGCGATCGTCTTCCAGGTCTTCATCTCGTCGGCGAGCCAGGTCTTCGCCTCGGCGACCGACTTGCTCGGCACGACGTTGAAGTTCTGCTTCTTGAACGCCTCCTGCACGGCCGGTGCCTGCATGGCCTTGACCGCGGCCTTGTACAGCGTCTCCAGCACCTCGGGCGGCGTGCCGGCGGGTGCGAACAGGCCCTGCCAGGCGATGGTGCCGACGCCCTTGAAGCCGATCTCGTCCATGGTCGGGACGTCCGGATAGTCCGGCAGCCGCGTGTGGTTGACGAGCGCGAAGGGCCGCAGATTGCCGGCCTTGATCATCGGCGCCGTGGAGGCGACGTTGAGGAAGGCGAACTGTGCGTCGCCCGACACGAGGTCGTTGATCACGCCCGAGGCGCCCGCCTTGTTGTGGATCGCCACCATGTCGAGATCGCCGGCGCGCTTGGCGAACAGGGCCGCGTCGTAATGCGGATAGCTGCCGACACCGACCGAGCCGTAGCGCACTTTGCCGGGGTTCTTCTTGGCGTAGTCGACCAGCTCCTTGGCGTTCTTCGGCGGGAAGTCCTTGGTGGTGGCGACCATGAACTCCGGGATGTCGACGAGGCGCGTGACCGGGACGACATCCTTCACGTAGTCGATCTTGAACTTCTTCGGGAACAGCACCGGCGTGATGGCGTTCGTGGACACGTTGCCCACCATCAGCGTGTAGCCGTCGGGCTTCGCCCGCGCCATCTCCTCGATGGCGATGATGCCGAAGGCGCCCGGCTTGTTCTCCACCACGAAGGACTGGCCGAGATCCTGGCGCATGTGCTCGCCGATCAGCCGCGCCACGATGTCGGTGGCGCCGCCGGGCGCGTAGGGGACGATGATCTTCACCGGCTTGGACGGATACTTGTCCTGCGCGGCCGCGGTCGTCGCGGCCACGAGGCTCGCCGCCACGCCGCCGGTCACGGCCAGGCAGACGGCCGCCGTCAGGCTCAGCACGCTCTTCCTCATGCTCTCCTCCTCGGGATGCGTCCGTCGATTTTTGGGGGGCTGACGGATCGTTGGTTCGCTTCATGAGACGTCTCGGCCGCGTAGCGCCGTGGCGCGGGGCGACCGACGGGTCGCCCTCGGCGCGTGCGCGTCGTCTCACGCGCGCCGCGCAGAGCCGGACGCCGTCACGCCTTGATGCCGTGCAGCGAGTGCGAGGCGTCCTTGACGGTGAAGAACAGCACGTCGCCGGCCTCGGTGGCGCCGCCCGAATGGATCGTGCCGGCCGGGATGTAGACCAGCGAGCCCGGTCCGGCCTCGACCGGCCGATCGCCGATCGTCGCCCGGAACGTGCCCTCGAGAATGTAGATCCACTGCTCGTTGGGATGCGAATGCGGCTCGGCGCCGGTGCCGGCCGGCATGCGCATCAGCCCGACGATCATGCGGTCGCCCTCGACGCAGGCGCCGTTGGCGGTCGAGTAGTCGGGACCACCGAGGATGTGGTTGACCTTGGCGAGCTCGAACACGTATTCGCCGGGCGCGGCGCGCTTGGCGCCCGGCGTCCGCGCCGCGCCGTGTTCGCTCATGGTGGGAGCGTTTGCGCTTCGCTCGCCCACGGTGGGATCGCTCGCGCGCGGGTCTTTCGCAGCCGCGGCCGGCTCGCTCATGCGTCTCTCCCTGGTCGATTCTTGTTGTTCGTGTCGCGGTCGTGTCGCCGCGTCGGTTGGGACGAGCTTCGGCGGGCGCTCGTCAGTTTGTCAATTGCGAAACCCGCGGCACTGCGAAGCGGGTTCCGCATGCCGAGACGGTGGATCTCGGCCACGTCCCTCCGTGATGGCGTCGCGACACTTCGTATGACAAGCGGACGCCCCTCTTTCGCACCGCACAACGAATCCGCCGGGTGTGCCGGATCCGGGACGTCGCCCGAATAGGCCGGCGCGAGGCGTTTCGTCCCGCCCACGCGCGTGTCGTCCCGCTTGCGCAAGCGCGGGCGGCACGGCAGCATGCGGCGCCTTCTTCCCCCGCGCCCTTCCGTTTCGCGGCACGACACGACGCCGGCCCGCCTCGCGCGGCCTGCGGTCGCCGCCGCGCCGGACGGCGCCAACCCCCGAGGAGAACAACGGTGGAGATCGGATTCGTCGGTCTCGGCGACATGGGATCCCTGATCGTGCCGCGCCTGATGGCGGCCGGGCACCGGGTCACCGGCTGGAACCGCACCAGATCGAAGGCCGAGCCGCTGATCGCGGCCGGGATGGCGTTCGCCGAGACGCCGCGCAAGGCGGCCGCGAACGCCGACATCGTCTTCTCGATCGTGACGGACGGCGCCGCCGTCGAGCAGGTCGCGCTCGGGCCGGACGGCATTCTCGCCGGCCTGCGCGAGGGCGGCATCTATGCCGACATGAGCACCATCGCGCCGCATGTCAGCCGCGGCGTCGCGGAGAAGTTCGCCGCCGCCGGCCGCGTGATGCTCGACGCGCCGATCTCCGGCAGCCCGGTCACCATCCAGGCCGGCCAGGCCTCGGTGATGGTCGGCGGCGACGAGAAGGCTTACGAGACGATCACGCCGGTGCTGCTCGCCATCGGGCCTAAGGTGATGCGGGTCGGCGGCAACGGGCTGGCCTGCCAGATGAAGATCGCCGTCAACCTGCTTCTGATGGTCGAGGTGATCTGCTTCGGCGAATCGGTCGCGCTCGCCGAGAAGGGCGGGGTCGATCGCGCCGTCGCGGTCGAGGCGATCCTCAAGAGCGTCGCGGCGTCGCCGGTGCTCGGCTATCGCGGGCCCTTCATCCTGGAGGGCAAGATGCCGGCGAAGCCGCTCGCCGACGTGACGCTGCAGCAGAAGGACATGATGCTGGCGCTCGATCTCGGACGCCGGCTCGGCAGCCCGGTGCCGCTCGCCGCCGCCGCCAACGAGATGATGAACGCGTGCCGGGGCCTCGGCATCGACCACCGCGATTTCGTCGCCGCCCACGAGGTCTATCGGCGGCTGGGAGGACAGTCATGAGCAAGATGTTCCGCACCACCATGGACGCGGTCCCGCTGGTGGAGGGCCTCAAGCGCGACGACGGCTGGATCGACATGCAGGTCCAGTTCCTGATCGACAAGAAGTCGGCCGGAGCCGACCACGTCGTCGGGTGGACCGTGCTGAAGCCGGGCGCGAGCCACGAGGCCCACCTCCATCGCAACTGCGACGAGTTCTTCATCGTGCTCGAGGGCGAGGGCCACATCATCACCGGGGACGGCCTCGAGCCATCCAAGAAGGGCGACGTCGTCTACTCGCCGCGCGGCTGCTGGCACGGCTTCAACAACACGTCCGACAAGGACGTGGTGCTGGTGTGGGGCTGGATGGGCGCCGGCTCGATCGCCGACTCCGGCTACGAGACGCCGGAGAGCGTCGCGGAGGGCAAGCGATGAGCGGTCCGCTCGACGACCCGCGGCTCGCCCGCGGCATGGCGGCCCAGATGGAGCTGCGCCGCGGCGCACTCGCCGGCGGCGCCAGGCCGATCGGCTGGAAGGTCGGCTTCGGCGCGCCGGCCGGCCTCGCCAAGCTGAAAATCGCGGCACCGATCGTCGGCTTCCTGCTCGACCGCAACGTCGTCGCCTCGGGCGGGACGGTGGCGATCTCGCGCTTCGCCATGCCGGTCGCCGAGCCGGAGATCGCCGTCGAGATCGGCACCGACCTGCCGGGCGGCGGCGACGAGGCGGCGGCGGCGGCCGCGATCGCGGCGCTCGGGCCCGCCATCGAGCTCGCCGACTTCTCGCCGCTCGACGACCCGGAGCCGATCCTCTCCGGCAACATCTTTCACCGGCACGTGATCTTCGGCCCGCGCATGCCCCGGCCGAACGGCGACACGACCGGTCTCGTCTCCACCGTGCTGCGCGACGGTACGTCAGTGCCGGCTCCGGACGACGTGACCGCCAACACGGGCGGGCTCGTGCGGATCGTGCGCCACGTCGCCGATACGCTGGCGGCGCTCGGCGAGACGCTGCGGGCCGGCGACGTGATCATCGCCGGCTCGATCACGCCGCCCCTGATGCTCGGCGCGGAGGATCGCCTGCTGGCGCACCGTCTGGCGCCGATCGGCGAGGTGACGGTCCGGTTCTCCTGATCCGCGCCCCGCTTGCCCGTCGCCGGTCCGGCGGCGGGCATACTCGGCCACCGTGCAGGAGACGGAGGCGCCGTAATACCCCTTATACGTTGTCGTTATGATCGATCGCCTCGGGCACGCGAAAGTTGCGTGACTCCGAAAATTTCGCGAGAACCCTGAAATTCAAAAGAGTTGCACGTCCCGATAAGGACTCGTCCGACTATAGGGCATTCCCCTTTCTTGATACGCCAGCCGCAGTGAACGTTTATTGCGTGCCGCGTGTTCTCGTTGCGGCCGCGCCTCACTGCACCTCTCTGCACTTGTCACTGCACTGGCGGATCCGGATCAGGAGAATCCCATGACTGCACTCGTGCGCAGCAACCCCAGAGGGCATTGGGCCCTCTGGGTCTTGATCGTCTTGGTAGGCACCGTCTCGCTCGGGATGGTCGCCCTCAACCGGGGCGAGAGCATCAATGCCGCTTGGCTGGTGGTGGCCGCCGTCTGCGTCTACCTGATCGCCTACCGGTTCTACGGGCTGTTCATCGCCGAGAAGGTGCTGAAGGTCGACCCGGCGCGGCCGACCCCGGCGCAGCGCCACAACGACGGGCTCGACTACGTCCCGACCAACAAGTACGTGCTGTTCGGGCACCACTTCGCCGCCATCGCCGGCGCCGGCCCGCTGGTCGGCCCGGTGCTCGCGGCGCAGATGGGCTATCTGCCCGGCACGCTGTGGATCCTGGCCGGCGTCGTGTTCGCCGGCGCCGTGCAGGACATGATCGTGCTGTTCATGTCGACGCGGCGTGACGGCCGCTCGCTCGGCGACATGATCCGCGCCGAGATGGGCCCGGTCGCCGGCGGCATCGCGCTGGTCGGCGTGCTCCTGATCATGATCATCCTGCTCGCCGTGCTGGCCCTGGTGGTCGTCAAGGCGCTGGTCGGCAGCCCGTGGGGCACCTTCGCGGTGGTCGCGACCATCCCGATCGCCATGCTGATGGGCGTCTACACCCGGTTCATCCGGGTCGGCCGCATCATGGAGATGTCGATCATCGGCTTCGTGCTGCTGATGACCGCGCTGATCTTCGGCAAGACCGTCTCCGAGACGCCCTCGCTGGCCGTCCTGTTCGACTGGAAGGGCGAGACGCTGGCCCTCGCCATCATCGGCTACGGCTTCGTCGCCTCGGTGCTGCCGGTGTGGCTGCTCCTCGCCCCGCGCGACTATCTCTCGACCTTCCTCAAGATCGGCACCATCTGCCTGCTGGCCATCGGCATCATCGTCGTCCAGCCCGAGCTGAAGATGCCGGCCTTCACGAAGTTCATCGACGGCACCGGGCCGGTGTGGGCCGGCAGCCTGTTCCCGTTCCTGTTCATCACCATCGCGTGCGGCGCGGTCTCGGGCTTCCACTCGCTGATCTCGTCGGGCACCACGCCCAAGATGATCGAGAACGAGGATCAGATCCGCCTGATCGGCTACGGCGGCATGCTGATGGAGTCCTTCGTCGCCATCATGGCGCTGATCGCCGCGACCGTCATCGAGCCCGGCGTCTACTTCGCCATGAACAGCCCGGCCGGCGTGATCGGCACCACGGTCGAGAAGGCCTCGCAGGTCATCTCCACCTGGGGCTTCCTGGTGACGCCCGAGATGCTCAGCCAGATGGCGAGCGACGTCGGCGAGCACACGATCCTGTCGCGCGCCGGCGGCGCGCCCACCCTCGCCGTCGGCATGGCCCACATCCTGTCGGGCCTGATCGGCGGCAAGACCATGATGGGCCTGTGGTATCACTTCGCCATCCTGTTCGAGGCGCTGTTCATCCTGACGACGGTCGACGCCGGCACCCGGGTCGCCCGCTTCATGATCCAGGACCTCGTGGGCAGCGTGATCCCGCCCTTCAAGAACACCGAGTCGTGGGTCAACAACCTGATCGGCTCGGCCCTCTCGGTGACCTGCTGGGGCTACTTCCTCTACCAGGGCGTCGTCGACCCGCTCGGCGGCATCAACACCCTGTGGCCGCTGTTCGGCATCTCCAACCAGATGCTGGCCGGCATCGCCCTGATCCTGTGCACCACCGTCCTGTTCAAGATGAAGCAGGAGCGGTACGCCTGGGTCACGCTGCTGCCCACCACCTGGCTGCTCGCCTGCACGCTGACGGCCGGCCTGCAGAAGATCTTCCACCCCAGCCCGCGCATCGGCTTCCTGGCGCACGCCCAGGTGTTCGGCGACGCGCTCGCCCAGGGCAAGGTGCTGGCTCCGGCCAAGAACCTCGAGGAGATGAGCCGGGTGGTCTTCAACGACTACATCAACACGGCGCTCTCGGCGGCGTTCGTCGCCGTGGTCCTGTCGATGCTGGTGTTCGGCTTCATCAGCATCCGCAAGGCGCTCGCGAGCTCGCGGGTCACCACCGCGGAGGTCGGCGGCGTCAGTGGCACCGCGCGGGCGGCCCATGCCTGAGCCGGGCCCCAGCACGCTCGGCCTCGCCGGGTGGGCCGTTCGCACGGCCCGCCTGATGGTCGGGGTGCCCGACTACGACACCTATGTGGAGCACCGCAAGGTGACCCACCCGGACGAGCCGGTCATGACCTGGGAAGAGTTCTTCCGGGAACGGCAGGACGCCCGGTACGGGTTCGGCAAGAACGGCCGGTTCCGCTGCTGCTAGGCCGGCGCGGAGCCGGGCGGGATGCGAAGGGGCGGCCCACGGGCCGCCCCTTTCGTTTGGCGCACGCCACCCCGAGACGGCCGGCGCCCGAACCGGTGGATGGCCCGGCGGCCCGCGCGTGACCGCGCCCGGGTTCATGGCTATGCTCCGCCGCTCCGCCATTCCAGTCCCGTCACCGCCCAGGTGAGTTGCCTCCGATGATCCGATTGCTCGCCGTCCTCGGCCTCTGCATGGCCGCCGCGACCACGGCCCTCGGGCCCGCGCAGGCGCAGGCACCCGCCCGCGTCACCGTCGTCACCTCCTTCTCCAAGGACGTCACCGATCCGGTGAAGAAGGCCTTCGAGCAGGCCACCCCCGGCTTCACGCTCGAGGTCCAGAACCGCAACACCAATGCGGGCGTGAAGTACATCGAGGAGACCCGCGCCAAAAACCAGGTCGACCTGTTCTGGGCCTCGGCGCCGGACGCCTTCGAGGTGCTCAAGGGCAAGGGCCTGCTCGCCAAGCACCAGCCCAAGGCGACCGGCATTCCGGACAAGATCGGCGCCTTCCCGATCAACGATCCCGAGGGCTTCTATTTCGGCTTCGCGGCGTCCGGCTACGGCATCATGTGGAACACCCGCTACGCCCGCGCCAACAAGCTGCCCGACCCCAAGGAATGGAGCGACCTCGCCAAGCCGATCTATTTCGATCATGTGGCGATCGCGGCGCCGTCGCGCTCCGGCACCACGCATCTCACCATCGAGACCGTGCTGCAGGGCGAGGGCTGGGACCAGGGCTGGCGCACCGTCAAGGAGATGGCGGGCAACTTCCGCCAGGTGACCGAGCGCTCGTTCGGCGTGCCGGAAGGCGTCAACTCCGGCCAGTTCGGTGTCGGCATCGTCATCGACTTCTTCGGCTTCTCGGCCCAGGCCGCCGGCTTCCCGGTGAAGTTCGTCTATCCGAGCGTGACCACCATCGTGCCGGCCAACGTGGCGATCGTCGCCAATGCGCCGAACCGCGCCGGCGCCGAGGCGTTCATCGACTTCCTCCTGTCGGACAAGGGCCAGGAGGTGCTGCTCGAGCCGACCATCCGGCGCCTGCCCGTGAACCCCGCGACCTACGCCAAGGCGCCGGCCGACTATCCGAACCCGTTCAAGGATCCGTCCCTCGGCTCGCGCGTGAAGTTCGATCCCGACGTGTCGGAGAAGCGCACCGCCGTGGTCGACGCGCTGTTCGATCAGCTGATCACGTTCCAGCTCGACAATCTGAAGGCCGCCACCAAGGCGATCCACGAGGCCGAGGCGGCGCTGGCGAAGAAGGACAACGCGCAAGGCCGCGCGCTGGTGAAGCAGGCGCGCGACCTCGTCGCCGCCATGCCGGTGACGGCCGCGGAGGCCGCCTCGCCGGAGATCGGCGGTGCCTTCACGGGCGCCAAGGAGAAGGGCGCCCGCCAGGCCGAGCTGGAGAACCGCTGGGCCGGTTTCGCCCGCGACAACTACGCGAGCGCCAAGGCCAAGGCCGACGAGGCGACACGGCTGGCGAAGTGAGGCGACGACGCAGCTTGCTCGCATGACCGCCCCGATGCAGAGCGCAGTCCTTCCTTCTCCCCGCGCGCGGGGAGAAGGTGGCGCGCCGCCGTGCGGCGAGCCGGATGAGCGGGCGCTTCCACAAATCGCGAATGCTCGGCGTCCGGGCGGCGCCCCCTCACCCCACCCCTCTCCCCGCCTGCGGGGAGAGGGAGCGCCAGCGCTGCGGCCATCCATGCAGAGCGCGCCATGACACCCCTCGCGCCGACGATCTCTGCCGAAGCGGCACCTCGTGCGCGCGCCGCCCTGGCCACGCCCGGCCAGTGGGCCGTGGCGGCTGCCATCGTCGCGTTCCTCGCCGTCGCGCTGGTGATCCCGGTCGGCACCGTCGTCTGGGTCGCCTTCACCGAAAAGGGCACCGGCACCTTCACGCTGGTCAACTTCTACGATTTCGCCCGCACCGATCTCCTGGTGCGCTCGACCTGGAACTCGATCATCGCCGCCGCCATGACGGTCGCGCTGGCGACCGTGCTGGCGCTACCCCTCGCCGTGATCACGACGCGCTTCGACTTCCGCGGCGCCGCGCTGGTGCAGACGCTCGGCTTCCTGCCGCTGATCATGCCGCCCTTCGTCGGCGCGGTCGCCATGCAGCTCGTGTTCGGCCGCAGCGGCACCATCAATCTCCTGCTCGGCGATTGGTTCGACATCGAGATCCCGTTCATGGAGGGGCTGAACGGCGTCGTCTTCGTCGAGGGCGTGCACTACTTCCCGTTCATCCTGCTCAATCTCTCGACGGCGCTGCGCACCATCGACCGCAGCATGGAGGAGGCGGCCCAGAACCTCGGCAGCTCGGGCCTGCGGCTGTTCCGCCGCATCGTCTTCCCGCTCGCCATGCCGGGATACATCGCCGGCGCCTCGCTGGTGTTCGTCAAGGTGTTCGACGATCTCGCGACCCCCCTCCTCCTCAACGTCAAGGACATGCTCGCGCCGCAGGCCTATCTGCGCATCACCTCGATCGGCATCGCCGACCCGATGGGCTACGTGATCTCGGTCGTGCTGGTGCTGCTGTCGGTCTCGGCGATCGCGCTGTCGATGCTCGCCATGCGGGGCCGCGACTACGCGACCGTGCAGCGCGGCGGCGGCGGACTGGAGAAGCGCCGGCTGCGCCCCTTCGAGCACGTGGTCGCCTGGGGCGTCGTCGTCCTCATCCTGGTGATCGTGCTCGCCCCGCACGCCGCCCTGCTGA
Source organism: Rhodoplanes elegans (assembly GCF_016653355.1). Taxonomy (GTDB): domain Bacteria; phylum Pseudomonadota; class Alphaproteobacteria; order Rhizobiales; family Xanthobacteraceae; genus Rhodoplanes; species Rhodoplanes elegans. The sequence continues at coordinate 37,452 of NZ_NHSK01000097.1, forward strand.
TGCTGTCGCTCGCCACCGTGTGGTCGTACAGCCCGCTGCCGGACGGTTTTACGCTCGCGCATTACGCCCGGGTGTTCGGCGATTCCTCGGTCTACATCACCAACACGCTGCTCTATGCGTCGCTCGCAGGGATCATCGACGTGGTGCTGGGCGCCGCGATCGCCTATCTGGTGCTGCGCACGAAGCTGCCCGGCCGGCAGTGGCTCGACTGGATCGCGATGGCGGCCGTCGCGGTGCCGGGCGTCGTCATCGGCATCGGCTACCTGCGCACCTTCTACGGCATCGATGTCGGCGGCGTGCCGCTCGCCACGCTGTGGATCGTCATCGTTCTGGCGCTCGCGGTGCGCCGCCTGCCCTACGCGCTGCGCGCCTGCTACGCCGCGCTCCAGCAGGTCTCGGTGTCGCTCGAGGAGGCGGCCGAGAACCTCGGCGCCACCAAGGCCCGCACCATCCGCCGCATCGTCGTGCCGCTGATCTCGGGCGGCATGCTCGCCGGATTCATCTCGTCCTTCGCCACCGCCTCGGTCGAGCTCGCCGCGACGCTGATGCTGGTGCAGTCGAACTCCGACGCGCCGCTCGCCTACGGGCTCTACGTGTTCATGCAGTCGCCCGCCGGCCGCGGGCCGGGCGCGGCGCTCGGCGTCATCGCCGTGGTGCTGGTGGCGGTCTGCACCTTCCTGTCCCACCTCGTGGTCGAACGCCAGCACCGCCGCCAGAGCCGCGGCGCCGCGGGCCCGGCCATCCCCGGAGCCACCGGATGACTGCGCTCGCCGTCGACACCCTCGCGACGCCCTCGGTCGACATCGCCATCGAGCATGTCGATCTCTGGTACGGCTCGAATCACGTGCTGCGCGACGTGGACCTGAGGATCGAGCCCGGCGAGTTCTTCGCGTTTCTCGGGCCGTCGGGCTGCGGCAAGACCACGCTCTTGCGACTGATCGCCGGCTTCAACCAGGCCGACCGCGGCCGGGTACTGATCGCCGGTCGCGACGTCTCCGGCCTGCCGCCGTGGAAGCGCGACGTCGGCATGGTGTTCCAGTCCTACGCCCTGTGGCCGCACATGACGGTCGAGCAGAACGTCGCCTTCGGACTGGAGGAGCGCCGCCTGCCACGCCAGGAGATCAGAAAGCGTGTCGCCGCCGCCCTCGATCTCGTCGGCCTCGGGGGGCTCGAGAAGCGTCGGCCGGCGCAGCTCTCCGGCGGCCAGCAGCAGCGCGTCGCGCTCGCCCGCACCATCGTGGTCGAGCCGAAGGTGCTGCTGCTCGACGAGCCGCTGTCGAACCTCGACGCGAAACTGCGTGGAGAGGTGCGGCGCGAGCTGCGCGAGCTGCAGCAGCGCCTCGGCCTCACCGCGATCTTCGTCACCCACGACCAGGAGGAGGCGAACACGATCTGCGACCGGATCGCCGTGATGAAGGACGGCGCCGTGCAGCAGGTCGGCGCCCCGACGGCGCTCTACGACGCGCCGAGGAACCTGTTCGTCGCCGGCTTTCTCGGCACCACCAACATCCTGGACGGCCGCGTGGTCCGCGACGGCGCTGCGGCGGCCTTCGAAACCGCAGCCGGCACCATCCCCTTGCCCGCAGGCGCGCTCCCGTCCGGCGAGCCGCCGCCCGGGGCGAAGCTCGTCTTCCGCCCGCACCACGCGATCCTGTCGCGCCCGGACGCTCCGCCGGCGGAGGGTCGCGCGCGAATTTCCGGCACGATCCGGTTCAAGGAGTTCTTGGGGGCGACCGAGCGTTACGGCATCGCGGTCGGCGCCTCCATGACCGGCGCGATCGAGGGCGCCGCGATCCTGGTCGACCTCACCCACGGCACCGCCCCGGCCGGCCTCGCGCCCGGCACCGCCGTCGCGATCGACATCGCGACCGACCGCCTGCACGTGCTGGGAGAGTGAGGCGGCCCCCCCCGGCGGCCTCTGCGGTTACGCGGAGACGCGGTTCCGGGCCGCCCACCAGGCGTCGCGGAGGCCGGGCGCGACCTCGTAACGATCGCCGTCGCGCTCATACCATCCGCCATCGGCCAGAGGTCGGACTGCGCCACTTCCGATCCCATGCACGGCCCGGGTGACATGGGAGAGCGCTGAAACGACGAGGTCTTTCGATCCGTACTTTGCCTCGATGGCGCCGGCGTGGAGCCGGCCGGCGACGATGTCGTCGATGACGTCGACGTACTGCGGGTTTCGTTGATTTGCCGTCTCGATCACCGTCTCCACGGCGCTGATCCAGTCCATGGCTCCTCCTCTCCTGGTGGTCCGATGCCCCCTCGCGCCGGCGCGTCGGACCCACTATCTTCCGGGCAACCGTTTCCGCAACGAAAGATCCGCCATGACCGCCACGACCTCGCTGATCGACCGCGCCGGGCTCGACCGGACCAACGTGTCGCGCCTGATCGCGCGCGGCCTCGACGGGGCCGACGACGGCGAGCTGTTCCTGGAATACCGCCAGTCCGAGATGCTGGTGTTCGACAACGGCCGCCTCAAGCAGGCGACCTACGACACCACGCAGGGGTTCGGGCTTCGCGCCGTCAAGGACGAGGCGGTCGGCTACGCCCACGCCTCCGACCTCTCGGAAGAGGCGATCGGCCGCGCCGCCGACGCCGTGAAGGCGGTCAAGGGCGGCTACACGGGCACGTTGGCGGCGGCGCCGCCGCGCACCAACGCGAAGCTCTACACCGACGCCAATCCGCTCGCCGGCATCGCCTTCGCCGACAAGGTGCGGCTGCTGGAGACCATCGACGCCTACACGCGCGCCAAGGACCCGCGGGTTCGCCAGGTGACGGCGTCGATCGCCGCGACCTGGCAGGCGGTCGAGATCGTGCGGCCGGACGGCGAGAGCTATCGCGACGTGCGGCCGATGGTGCGGGTCAACGTCTCCGTCGTGGTCGGTGACGGCGATCGCCAGGAGACCGGCAGCCACGGCTATGGCGGGCGCGCCACCATGGAGCAGTTCGTCAGCGACGCGGCCTGGCAGGGCGCGGCCGACGACGCGGTGCGTCAGGCGCTGGTGAACCTCGAGTCGATCCCGGCCCCGGCCGGCGAGATGGACGTGGTGCTCGGCCCCGGCTGGCCCGGCGTGATGCTGCACGAGGCGGTCGGCCACGGCCTCGAAGGCGACTTCAACCGCAAGAAGACCTCGGCCTTCGCGGGCCTCCTCGGCCAGCAGGTCGCGGCAAAAGGCGTCACCGTGATCGACGACGGCACCATGGCGTCGCGCCGTGGTTCTCTTTCCATCGACGACGAGGGCACGCCGACCAACCGCACCGTGCTGATCGAGGACGGCGTCCTGGTCGGCTACATGCAGGATCGCCAGAACGCCCGGCTGATGGGCATGGCCCCGACCGGCAACGGCCGCCGCGAGAGCTTCGCCCACGTGCCGATGCCGCGCATGACCAACACCGTGATGACGGCGGGCAGCCACGACCCTGCAGAAATCCTCGCGTCGGTGAAGAACGGCATCTACGCCGTGTCGTTCGGCGGCGGGCAGGTCGACATCACCTCGGGCAAGTACGTGTTCCAGTGCACCGAGGCGTACCGGATCGAGGACGGCAAGGTCGGCGCGCCCGTGAAGGGCGCCATGCTGATCGGCAACGGCCCGACCGACCTCCACCGCGTCACCATGATGGGCAACGACCTCGCCCTCGACCACGGCATCGGCACCTGCGGCAAGAACGGCCAGGGCGTCCCGGTCGGCGTCGGCCAGCCGACGCTGCGCATGGACCGCATCACGGTCGGCGGCACCGGCGGCTGAGGCACACCCTCGTCCTGATCACGATCCGAGTGCGGCGCGCGCCCATGTGAGCGCCGGCGGGCTCGCGAGAAACCCGCGCACGCGCTCCCGCACCGCCGGCGTGATGCCGGCGGCGCCGATCGCGGTCGCCACCATCACGTTGCACTGTGCCGAGAAGGCGACGGCCAGCACGGTCCCGGCGGGATCGCTGCGACCCGCCAGCGCATAGGCGCGCATCCAGCCCGGCATCTCGCCGACCGCCACGCCCCGCCCCGCCTCGGCGGGCGCGAAGCGCGGCGCCAGGAGGTCGACGTCGCCGACCCGGTCCATCTCCTCGTCGTCGGCGACGCCGGTCGTGCAATTGCAGAAGCCGATCTTCGGGCGGACGAAGATCGTGATCTCGCTGCCGCAGTCCGCTGCGCTACAGCGGAAGGCGCGGCCGAGACCCCACTGATCCATCGCGAAGGGCCACGCGGTCTCGACGAAGCGTGGCGCCGTCTCGGCCACGGTGCCGGCGGGTGGTCGCCGGTCGTCCGTGCCCGACGTCGCCGCCGGGCCGTCCCCGGCCAGCAACGCGGCGAGCAGCAGCGCGCCGCCGGTCGCGCCGCTCCAGAACACCGATCGGCTCGCTCTCCCGCGGGACCTCATGCGGGCCCTCCCGGCCGGCAACGGCGCACCTCTGCTGATCACGTCCGGGACCGACGCGTCGCGATCTTCGCGGTCGGCCGACCACGGATGATCGCCGGCTTCGGCGCCGGTGTCGAGCCCGAGGCCCGATCGCGGGATCAATGTATGCAAACCCTGCAGACCTCACCATCGATTGACACGGGGTGCCGCACGATCGATTGCGCCGGCGGGCCGACCTGCTTAGGCTTCCCTCCAACAAACAAACGACCAAACAAGACCAGGGAGGAAGCGCATGATCGGACATTATAACACCACTGTGTCCGCGATCTGTCTGCTCGCGGTGCCGCTCGGCCTCGCGTGCAGCGCAGCGAGCGCCGGCCAGATGCAGAAGCTCGGCGATCCGCCGGAGGCGATGAACATGCGCCTCGTCGGCCACAGCGACCTGCAAGCCCGCAGCGCGTACCAGCCCACCATCGCCAAGCAGGGCGATCGTTACATCGCCTATGTCGGCCACCACGGCGGCACCGATGCGGTGCCGAAGCCCGTCAACCCGACGACCGGCCAGCCGGAGTTCAACGGCACCTCGATCGTCGACGTGACGGATCCGAGGAACCCGAAATACCTGAAGCACATGCCCGGCTTGGAGGGTCTCTACGAAGGCGGCGGCGGCCAGATGACCCGCGTCTGCGCCGGCGCGTCGCTGCCGAAGGGCGACCGTGACAAGTTCTATCTGCTCCGCGTGTTCGGCGGCCAGGCGCACGAGATCTGGGACGTGACGAAACCCGAGGAGCCGAAGCTGATCACGCGGCTCGACGGGCTGCGCGACACCCACAAGAGCTTCTGGGAGTGCGACACCGGCATCGCCTATCTGGTCTCGGGCGCGCCCGGCTGGCGCACCCGCCGCATGAGCCAAGTCTACGATCTCTCCGATCCGGCCAACCCGAAGAAGATCCGCGACTTCGGCCTGCCCGGCCAGGAGCCCGGCGCGACCGGCCCGGTGGCGACCGAGCTGCACGGCCCGATCTCGACCGGCCCGTCGGGCAACCGTGTCTATTTCGGCTACGGCACCAACAAGGGGGGCGTGCTGCAGATCGTCGACCGCCAGAAGCTCCTGGAAGGTCCCGCCGAGCCGACGCCCGAGAACATGAAGGCGCCGGAGATCGGCCGGCTCGAGCTGCCGCTCACCGGCGCCCACACGGTGTTCCCGCTGCTCAAGATGCCTATCGCCGAGTTCAAGAACGACAAATTCGGCGCGACCCGCGACATCGTGATGATCGTCAACGAGTCGCTGATCAACGAATGCCAGGAGGGCGAGGCGCGCCAGATGGTGTGGTTCGCCGACGTCACGATCGAGCGGCGGCCGATGATCATCTCGAACTACACCGTGAAGGAGGCCTCGGGCGATTTCTGCTCGCGCGGCGGCCGCTTCGGCTCGCACTCCTCCAACGAGAGCACGGCCCCGGTGTTCAACAGGAAGCTCGCCTTCATCACCTGGTTCAACGCCGGCGTCCGGGCGCTCGACATCCGCGACCCGTTCAATCCGCGCGAGGTCGGCTACTTCATCCCGGCCATCACCGAGGCGACCGACAAGCGCTGCATCAAGGTGAACGGCGAGGAGCGCTGCAAGACCGCGATCCAGAGCAACAACGTCGAGACCGACGACCGCGGCTACATCTACGTCGTCGATCGCGCCAACACCGGCATGCACATTCTCGAGGTGACCGGCGAGCCCCGCAGCATCGCCGGCCTGCCGTGAGCTGAAGCACGGCCTCCGTGTCCCGGGCGCGGCGCGACGCGCCTTGTCCAGGGCACGAGGCCGAACACCGGGAGAGCTGGTTCATCTCTCGGGTGCGCCAGCCGCGACTTGCAGCAGGCACCCCATGCGTGCGCCGCTCACACCTCGATGTCGAGGATCCGCCCGACCACGCCCTTCGGCACCGTCGCGGTCGGCGCGGGGCGCTGTGCCACCGTGGCCTGCTGGGTCTGCGTCGTCTGGCTCCGGCTCTCGGCCGGCGGGGCGGCGCCGCCCGCCTTGATGGCGCGCTCGATCACGTCGCCGAGCGTTCGCTCCTGATAGGACGGCTGGCTCTCCGGCACCTGACGGGCGTAGCGCTGCGTCATGTCCGACTGGGCGCGGCGCACCGCGTCGAGCCAGGCGGCGGTCAGTCCGGTGGTGAGCTCCATGGGCATCTCCCGGGTGACACAACTCCTCCGTGCCATTGCGGCGCACGACCGGTTGACGAGTCCTGAACGTCGGGGTCCGGCGCGGCGCACTCCCCGGTGCCCCGGTTAACGAAAGCTTGCCGGGCGACGCCCGCCCGGGCGTTGCTCTCACGACATGCAGAAAGGGTGCGTTTCGCTGTCGCGTCGGCCGGTCTTCGCCCTTAAAAGGAAGACATGCGCCAAGGCCCCGTCCTGACCATGTCGCCCGGCGACTGGCTGATGCTCGTCGCCCTCTCCACCCTGTGGGGGGCGTCCTATTACTTCGCCAAGGTGGCGGTGGCCGAGGTGCCGCCGATGACCATCTCGCTGGTCCGCGTCGCGGTCGCGGCGCCCATCATGCTGGCGCTGTGCTGGCGGGCCGGCGAGCTCGCCGGCATGACGCGCCACTGGGTGCCGTTCCTGGTGATGGGGTTCCTCAGCAACGCCGCCGCCTTCGCGCTGATCTCGTGGAGCCAGCGGCACATCGGCAGCGGCCTCGCGGCGATCCTCAACGCGACGACGCCGCTGTTCGCCATCGTGCTCGCCCATCTCACGACCCGCGACGACCGCATCACCCCGGCCCGCACGGTCGGCCTGCTGCTCGGCCTCGTCGGCGTCGCCGTGATGATCGGCCCGGCAGCGCTCGGCGGGATCGGCGGCCACATCGCCGGGGAGATCGCCTGCCTCTTGGCGGCGTTCCTGTACGCGGTCGGGGCCATCTATGCGCGCCGCTACAAGCACCTGTCGCCGAACCAGATGGGCGGCGGCCAGGCGGTCGCGGCGATCGCCCTGATGCTGCCGCCGGTGCTGCTCTTCGACCAGCCGTGGACGCTGCCCCTGCCCTCGTGGCCGACCGTCGCGGCGCTGGTCGCGCTCGGCGCTTTCTCGACCGCGCTCGCCTATGTGCTGTATTTCCGGGTGCTGGCGCGGGCCGGGGCGACCAACACGCTGCTCGTCACCTTCCTGATCCCGGTCAGCGCCATGCTGCTCGGCACCGTGCTGATGGACGAGCGTCTCGCCGCGCACCAGATCGCCGGCATGCTCGGCATCGCGGCCGGCCTCGCCGCGATCGACGGACGGCTGTGGAAGATGTTTATGAGGTGGCGGAAGCGGTGATGCGCTCGCGACGGGTAGGGTGGGCAAAGCGAAGCGTGCCCACGCCGTCCAACATCGATTCCATCGTCCGCGTGGGCACGACGCGCCTTCGGCGCGCCTTTGCCCACCCTACGGGTCAGCGCGTCGGAACCGGCTTCTCGCCGCGATAGTCGTAGAAGCCGCGCTGGGTCTTGCGGCCGAGCCAGCCGGCCTCGACGTACTTCACCAAGAGCGGGCACGGCCGGTACTTGGAGTCGGCCAGCCCCTCGTGCAGCACCTGCATGACCGACAGGCAGATGTCGAGGCCGATGAAGTCGGCGAGCTGCAGCGGGCCCATCGGATGGTTGGCGCCGAGCCGCATCGCGGTGTCGATCGCCTCGACGGTGCCGACGCCCTCGTACAGCGTGTAGATCGCCTCGTTGATCATCGGCATCAGCACACGGTTGACGATGAAGGCCGGGAAATCCTCGGACACCGCGACCGTCTTGCCGAGCCGCACGCAGAACGCCTTGGTCGCCTCGTAGGTGACGTCCTCGGTGGCGATGCCGCGGATCAGCTCCACCAGCTCCATCAGCGGCACCGGATTCATGAAATGAATCCCGATGAAACGCTCCGGCCGATCGGTCGAGGCGGCGAGCCGCGTGATCGAGATCGACGAGGTGTTGGAGCCGATCATCGCGTCCGGCTTGAGGTGCGGACAGAGCTGACCGTAGATCTTGCGCTTCACGTCCTCCTTCTCGGTCGCCGCCTCGATCACCAGGTCGCAGTCCGAGAAGCCGTCGTAGGAGACCGACGGCACGATGCGGGCGAGCGCCGTCTGGCGCTCCGCCTCGGTGATGCGGTTGCGCCGCACCTGCCGGGTCATGTTGCCGTTGATGGTCGCGAGCCCGGCCTTGACGCGGTCCGCGCTGACGTCGTTGAGCACCACGTCCAGTCCGGCCAGGGCGCAGACATGGGCAATCCCGGTGCCCATCTGCCCGGCCCCGATCACGCCGACCTTGTCGATATTCGTCATGTCACCTACCCGAGGGACTGGCGGTCCAGGCTCTCGGGCCCGCCGGGGGACGGGCCCGGCCATGGACCGGGAAGCTCTTATATCGCCAGTCTCGGCCGCCCGCCACGGCCGTGATGCCCGGACCGGGCCTCGGCGGGCGGTGCCGCGGCCGCCGTCGGGGTGACGGCGGCCGGATTCGCGCAGGTCGTGCAGCAGACGTCGGCCAGACGTCGCTTGCCCGGCTTCACTCGCCCGGCGTCACTTGCCCAGCTTGGCGAGCTCCTCCTGGAGCTCGGGCAGGATCTTGAAGAGGTCGCCGACGAGGCCGTAGTCGGCGACCTGGAAGATCGGCGCCTCCTCGTCCTTGTTGATGGCGACGATGACCTTCGAGTCCTTCATGCCGGCGAGGTGCTGGATCGCGCCCGAGATACCGATTGCGACATAGAGCTCCGGCGCCACCACCTTGCCGGTCTGGCCGACCTGCCAGTCGTTGGGGGCGTAGCCGGCGTCGACGGCGGCGCGCGAGGCACCGACCGCGGCGCCGAGCGTGTCGGCCACCGGCTCGATGTACTTGGCGAAGTTCTCGCGGCTCTGCACGGCGCGGCCGCCCGAGACGACGATGCGGGCCGAGGTCAGCTCCGGACGCTCCGACTTCGACAGCTCCTCGCCCACGAAGCGGGAGATGCCGGGGTCGGCCACGGCCGCGACCGGCTCGATCGGTGCCGCGGCGCCGCCGGCCCCGGTCGCCTGGAACGACGAGATGCGGACCGTGATCACCTTCTTGGCGTCGCGCGACCGCACCGTCTGCACGGCGCTGCCGGCATAGATCAGCCGCTCGAACGTGTCGGGACCGAGCACCTTGATGATCTCGGACACCTGCATGACGTCGATGAGCGCGGCGACACGCGGCATCACGTCCTTGCCGATCGCCGTCGCCGGCATCACGAGCGCGTCGTAAGCCGGCGCGAGTGACACCAGGAGCGCCGCCAGCGGCTCGGCCGTCTGGTGGGCGTAGCGGGCGTCGTCCGCCGTGATCACCTTGGCGACGCCGTCGAGGGCGGCCGCGGCCGCCGCGACGCCCGCGACATTCTGACCGGCGACCAGCACGTGGACGTCGCCGCCGAGCGCGCGCACCGCGGTCAGGGCCTTGGCGGTGGCGTCCTTGAGGGTTCCGCCGTCGTGTTCCGCAACCAGAAGGTTCGCCATCTCACAGCACTCCGGCTTCGTCCTTGAGCTTCCCGACCAGCTCGGCGACCGAGCCGACCTTGACGCCGGCCTTGCGGCCGGCCGGCTCGACGGTCTTGAGGACCTCGAGCCGCGGCGCCACGTCGACGCCGTAGTCGGCCGGGGCCTTCTCGGCGATCGGCTTCTTCTTCGCCTTCATGATGTTGGGCAGCGAGGCGTAGCGCGGCTCGTTGAGCCGCAGATCCGTCGTCACGATCGCCGGGCCCTTGAGCGCGACCGTCTGCAGGCCGCCGTCGACCTCGCGCGTCACGGTGACGCCGTCACCTTCGAGCACGACCTTGGAGGCGAACGTGCCCTGCGGCCAGCCGAGCAGCGCGGCCAGCATCTGGCCGGTCTGGTTGCAGTCGTCGTCGATCGCCTGCTTGCCCATGATGACGAGGCCGGGCGCCTCCTCGGCGACCACCTTGGCGAGGATCTTGGCCACCGCCAGCGGCTCGACGATGCCGTCCGTCTTCACCAGGATGCCGCGGTCGGCGCCCATGGCGAGCGCGGTGCGGATGGTTTCGGCCGCCTGGGCCGGGCCTATCGAGACGGCGACGATCTCGGTCGCCTTTCCGGCCTCCTTCAGCCGGATCGCCTCCTCGACGGCGATCTCGTCGAAGGGATTCATCGACATCTTCACGTTGGCGAGCTCGACGCCGGATCCGTCCGGCTTCACTCGCACCTTCACGTTGTAGTCGACGACCCGCTTGACTGTGACAAGGACCTTCATGCTGCATGACTCCCGCGGCGGCGGCGCAACCTATGGCCCGGTTCCGGGGCTGTCAACGCGACTTCCGCAGTGCCGCAGGGGACCGCCGGGCCTGTCTGGAAAACCTTCAAGCTGCGACGAAATTTCCGCCCGGGCGGGCGCCGCCCGGCGCCCCGCTCAGCGGTTCCGGCCGGGCTGCCACAGGACGTCGGCGGCGCCACGATCGTTGGCCCACCGCGCCGCGACGAACAGGAAGTCCGACAACCTGTTGACGTATTTGAGCGCCGGCCCGGACACCGTCTCGTCGGGCCGGTCGGCGAGCTCTGCCATCAGCCGCTCGGCCCGCCGGCACACGGTGCGGGCGACGTGCAGGGCGGCGGCCGCCGGGGTGCCGCCCGGCAGGATGAAGGAGCGCAGCGGCGCGAGATCGGCGTTCAGCGCGTCGATCTCGCGCTCCAGCCGGGCGACCTGCTCCTCGCTGACCGCGAGCCGCGCCCCGCCCGGCCCCTTGCCGGCCTCGCCCGGCATGCACAGGTCGGCGCCGAGATCGAACAGGTCGTTCTGGATGCGCGCCAGCATGGCGTCGAGCTCCGGCTCGGCCGCGGTGGAGAGCCGGGCCACGCCGAGCGCCGCATTGGTCTCGTCGACCGTGCCGTAGGCGGCGATGCGCAGGTCGTGCTTCTTGCGCCGCTCGCCGGTGCCGAGTGCCGTGGTGCCGTCGTCGCCGGTGCGGGTGTAGATGCGATTGAGCACGACCATGGGGCTTGTCCTGCGAAGGTCCGGTCCAGTCGGGTCTCTACGGTGGCGGGACCGTAACGGATTTCGGCGCCCGGGCAATGCCGGTGCGTTTTTTCGGGCGCCCGCTACCGGCCCATCGCCCAGATGGTCGCCATGATCACCACGATGGCGACGAGCTGCAGCACCACGCGCCAGCGCATCAGCCGCTGCGAGGTCGACGGCGAGCCGCCCCGCAGCATGTTGACGAGGCCGAGGAGGAGCACCACGGCGACCGCGCCGATCGCCACCGGGACCGCATACATGCTGAGCGCGTGGGCCATGCGGGGGCGTCCTCTCTGCAATCGGCCGTGGCCGAGTCGCGACCGCCGCGGGCCGCGGCACGAGGCCACCATATAGGGATGTTTCGCCGGGCGGGAATGGTGGCGACACCTCTTGTGCCAGGCCGGCCTTCGCGCCACTACGGGGCGACGGCGCCCACCGGCGCCACCGCAAATCCCGGACCCCTGATGGCAAAGCCTCCGACGCCCCCGAAGCCCCGCACGCTCGCCGCCCAGGCGCTCGGCGCCGTCGAGCCCGTGACGCGCGCGATCGTGCCGCCCGTGCACGTCTCGACCACCTATCTGCGCGATCCCGACAACGCCTATTCGTCCGGCTACGTCTACGGCCGGCCCGACAACGCGACCGTGCGCCAGGCCGAGGGCGTGCTGGCCGCGCTCGAAGGCGCCACGGCGGCGATGCTGCTCGGCTCCGGCCTGTCGGCCGCGACCGCCGCCGTGATGGCGCTGCCCGAGCCCGGCCACATCGTCGCGTCGCAGGTGATGTACTGGGCGTTCCGCGACTGGCTGGTGCGGGAGGCGCCGCGCTACGGGCACACGGTCACGCTGGTCGACACCACCGATCTCGCCGCCGTGCGGGACGCCGTGGTGCCCGGGAAGACCCGGCTGGTGTGGATCGAGACGCCCGGCAACCCGCTGTGGACCATCACGGACATCGCCGGCGTCGCGGAGATCGCGCACGCGGCCGGCGCCAGGGTGGCGGTCGACTCGACCGTCGCCACCCCGGTGTTCAGCCGGCCGCTGGCGCTCGGCGCCGACCTCGTGATGCACTCGGCGACCAAGTACCTGAACGGCCATTCGGACGTGATCGCCGGCGCACTCGCGACCCGGGATCCGGATGACGCCTGGTGGACCCGCATCGCCGAGCTGCGCGCGCGTCTCGGCCTGATCCTCGGGCCGTTCGAGGCGTGGCTGCTGCTGCGCGGCCTGCGCACCCTCGACGTCCGGGTGCGGGCGCAATCCGAATCCGCCGCCCTGCTCGCCACCTGGCTCGGCCATCACCGCGGCATCGAGCGGGTGCGCTATCCCGGCCTGCCGCATCATCCGGGGCACGCGATCGCGACCCGCCAGATGACCGGCTACGGCGCCATGCTGTCGGTCGACGTGCTCGGCGGCGAACAGGCAGCGATCGCGATCGCGGTCGCGGCCGCCGTGACGCTGTGGAAGCGGGCGACGTCGCTCGGCGGCGTCGAGAGCCTGATCGAGCACCGCGCCTCGATCGAGGGGCCGGGCTCGCCCTGCCCGACCAACCTGCTGCGCCTGTCGGTCGGCCTGGAAGATCCGGAGGACCTCTACGCCGATCTCGACCGGGCGCTGGGGAGTGTCGCGTCGTGAGCGGGCGGGTTCTCGTGCTGGGTGGCGCCGGCCGGCTGGGCCGCGCGAGCGCGGAGGCGTTCCGTGACGCCGGCTGGCAGGTCGCGAGCCTGGTGCGCGGCAGCGCCGCGTCCCGCATCGCGCCCGACACCGAGCTGATCACGCTCGACGCCCGCGACACCGAGTCGGTCGTCAAGGCGGCGCAGGGCGCCGACGTGGTGCTGCACGCCCTCAACGTCCCCTACACGCGATGGGAGGCGGAGGCGTTCGGCCTGGCCGAGACCGCCATCGCGGCGGCGCGCGCCGCCGGCGCGACCCTGATGATGCCCGGCAATGTCTACGGCTACGGCGCCGGCATGCCGCCCGTGCTCGACGAGGACACGCCGATGCGGCCGACCTCGCGCAAGGGAACGATCCGGGTCGCCATCGAGGAGCGGCTGCGGGCCGAGGCCGAGACCGGCCTGCGCACCATCGTGCTGCGCACCGGCGACTTCTACGGCGGCGATGCCGGCGGCTGGCTCGACCGTGTCGTCCTCAACCACATCAGCCACGGGCGGCTCGCCTATCCGGGGCCGCTCGACGTCGTCCACACCTGGGCCTACCTGCCGGACGTCGCCGCGACGGTCCCGAAGCTCGCGGCGGTGCGCGACGCCGTGCCGCCCTTCGCGGCCTACGGCTTCGCCGGCCACGCCGTGACGGGCGACGAGCTCTTGAAAGCGATCACCACGGCGCTCGGCCGGTCGTTCAAGATCGACCGCATGCAGTGGTGGATGCTGCGCCTGCTGGCCCCGCTGGTGCCGGTGTTCCGCGAGCTGACCGACATCGCCTATCTGTGGACGGTGCCGCACCGCATCGACGAGCGGCGGCTGGCCGCCGCGATCGGGCAGGTTCCGCACACGCCGTTCGAGGCGGCGCTGGCCGCCGCCCTCTACGAGCTCGGCGCGACGCGGCGGGCGTGACGCCGCCCGGCATGTTTGATGGGTCATTCCGAGGCGCGGACCACCGCAGGTCCGCGAACCCGGAATCCAACCCCGGTGTCCGAGCCCGCGGCTGGATTCCGGGTTCGGCGCGTTGCGCCGCCCCGGAATGACAGGTCGCCGAGTCTCGGCTCTCGAGGATTCGAAGTGCGCCCCGCCCTCCGCTCATGCCCGCGCAGGCGGGCATCCAGGGCGTCTTGCCGTATCTCCCCTGGGTCCCCGCCTTCGCGGGGACGAGCGGACCGCGGTGCCTCCGTCCGGCCGAACGGCCTATGCCGCCTTCAGATGCTTCTCGATCTCGTAGACCGGCAGCTTGGTGAGGTCCTTGTCGATCTCGGCCACCACCACGGCCTTGACCTCGTTGTGCAGGGCGCGCCGCAGTTCGGCGAGCGTCTTGGGCGGCGCGGCGATCACCAGCGCCTTCACCTTGCGATCGCGCACCAGGCGGTGCAGTGCGGCCGCCGACTCCTTGGCGAAGCGCTGCTCCTCCATCACGTGCCAGTCGGTCTGCTCGACGCTGCTGCGCCGCGCGCCGACGCTGGCGAAAGCGCGGCCGGGCGAGTCGGTGCCCTGCTCGCGGGCGGCCGGGTTGTCGGCATCGACGAAGACCTGCTCGGTACGCAGATTGGGGAACTTCTCGTCCCCCTCGTTGCGCAGGACGAGCGCCTTGCGCCCATCCGCCACGAAGACGAAGGCATCATGCGGAATGTTGAGCTTGGTCATAGGGTTCGCCTCTCCTTACGCGAAGGCAAGCCCGCATCAGGATAGGCGCATCGGAGCCGCGGTCAATCCGTGACGCGCGAAGACGCCATTCGGCAATCGACACAACACATCGTCAAACATAACGATCTTTTACCATTGGTTAGCCGCGTGCCTTAAGACCGGGGAGGTAGCCGGTCGGCGATTGTCTCGGCATTAGGCGAGACAGGCGATGACAGGCGGCCGGGCGAGAACGTCCCCACGAGTGACGGGTATCAGATTGCGGCTGCTGGGGTTGATCCTCGTCGCCGTGCTGCCGCTCATCGCCGCCATCGCGGTCGGTCTCCATCGCGACTGGGTCAGCGACATCGACACGGCCGGGCAGCAGGTCGAGGCGCTGGCGCGCCGCGCCGCCGGTCGCTACCGCGAGGCACAGCTCGAGGCGCGGACCCTGCTCGACATCGTGAGCTTCGTTCCGGAGGTGACACACGGGTCGCCCGAAAGCTGCAACCGCTACCTCGCCCAGATCGAGCGCACGCGTCCGTGGTCGGAAGGCCTGCTGGTGCTCGACCGGGCCGGCCGCGTCGTCTGCCACACGGCGCCGGGCGGCATCGGCCTCGACGTCTCCGACCGCGACTACTTCAAGATCGCGATGGCCGAACGCAGGTTCGTCGTCAGCGACGTCATGACCAGCCGCATCACCGGCGCGCCGGTCACCCTCCTGGTGCTGCCGATCCTGGACGAGAACGGCACCGTCGTTCGGCTGGTCGGGATGGCCCTGCGGCCGACCTGGCTCGACAAGATCGTGCAGGAGAGTGCCGACGGGTTGGACCCGAGCTTCTGGCTCGTCGACTCCGCCGGCCGGCTGATGGCGTACGCCTCGGGGGACCGCGGCACCTCGGCGACGAAGGCGCTCGACCCGGAGATCGCGCGGCGGCTGACCGCCGTCGCGGACGCCTGGACGCCGGGCACACCGGCCGAGGGGCCCAGGCGTATCTATGGCGTGGTTCAGCTGCCGGAATCGGGCGGTCGCATCGTCGCGGCCGTCGACCGCAGCACCGCGCTCGCCCGGGTGGAGACGAAGATCGGCCGCGGCGTGCTCGTCTCGGCCGGTGCGCTGGCGCTCGCCGTGATCCTCGCCATGGGCGTCGCCCGCGGCATCGCGGCGCCGCTCGAGCGACTGACCGAAGCGGCGCGCGGCGCGCGCCGCTTCCAGGACGTCGACCTGCCGGTGCTGCGCGACTACGCCGAGGTGGAATCGCTGTCGCAATCGCTCCAGGCCCTGCTGCGCGACAATCGCGACCGCGAGGCGGCCTTGCGCACGGCACGGGGCGAGGCGGAGCGCGCGTCCGAGGCGGAGCGGGCCGCACATGCGCGCCTGCGCGAAGCCATCGAGGCGGTGCCGGTCGGCCTCGCCTTCTTCGACGCCGAAAACCGCTTCGTCGTGTGGAACCGGTTCTACGAGGACCTCTACGCCGCCAATCCGATGCCGCTGGCGCCCGGCCTGCGGCTCGAGGATCGCCTGGGGGAACGGCTGAGGGCCGGCCTGATTCCGGCGGCGGTCGGTCGGGAGGAGGAATGGCTGGCCGAACGCATGGCGAGCTTCCACGCCCATGCGGGCAGCCACGAGCAGCGCCTGCCGGGCGACCGCTGGCTGCGCGTCGAGGAGAGGCGGACCAGCGACGGCGGCTCGATCGGCATCCGCATCGACATCACCGAGCTCAAGCGCAGCGAGCAGTCGTTCCGCCTGATGTTCGACGCCAATCCGGTGCCGATGTGGGTGTTCGACTGCGAGACCCTGCGCTTCCTCGCCGTCAACGACGCCGCCGTGCATCACTACGGCTGGAGCCGCGAGCAGTTTCTCGCCATGACGGTGCTGGACCTGCGCGATCCCGCCGACCACGCCGCGGTCCGGCTCGCCGCCCGGTCGCCGGAGCCGTCGCGCGGCGAGCATGTGTGGCGGCATCGCCGCGCCGACGGCAGCGAGATCCTGGCCCAGCCGTTCACGCGGATGCTCTCCTACGACGGCCGGCCGGCCAAGCTGGTGGCGTCGATCGACGTCACCCAGCAGTCCCGCGACGAGGAGCGGATCCGTCGCCTCGCCCATTTCGACAGCCTGACCGAGCTCGCCAACCGCACCCTGTTCCGTGCCCGACTGGAGGAGGCGGTCGCCCGCGATCGTCCGGACGGCGAGGGGCTGGCGCTGATCTGCATCGACCTCGACGGCTTCAAGGACGTCAACGACACGCTCGGGCACCCGATCGGCGACCGGCTCCTGAAGCACGTCGCCGACCGCCTGCGCGGCTGCGTGCGCGAGCAGGACACCGCGGCCCGCATCGGCGGCGACGAGTTCGCCGTCGTGCAGGACGGGATCACCCGCACCGAGGACGCCGGGCAGCTCGCCGAACGGCTGATCGCGGTGATCAGCACCCCCTATCTCATCGAAGGCCACGCCATCACGGTGACGCCCTGCGTCGGCATCGCCACCACGCTGGACCGCGACAGCCGCTCGCCCGACGATCTCCTCAACCACGCCGACATGGCGCTCTACCGCGCCAAGGCGCGCGGGCGCCGGACCCATTGCTTCTTCGAGCCCGAGATGGACGCCCAGCTCAAGGCGCGCCGCGCCCTCGAGCTGCATCTGCGCGCCGCCCACGACGCCGAGCAGTTCGAGGTGCACTACCAGCCCTGGGTCGATCTGCGCAGCGGCACCGTGAAGGGCTTCGAGGCGCTGCTGCGCTGGACCCATCCGGAACGCGGCCCGGTGTCGCCGGCCGAGTTCATCCCGATCGCCGAGACCATCGGCCTGATCGTGCCGCTCGGCGAATGGGTGCTGCGGCGGGCCTGCGCCGACGCGGCCCGCTGGCCCGACACCGTGGACATCGCCATCAACCTGTCGCCCCTGCAGTTCCGCTCGGGCGACATCGTCGGGACCGTGAAATCCGTCCTCGCCGACAGCGGCATCGATCCGGCCCGGCTCGAGCTCGAGATCACCGAGACGGTGCTGCTCGAGGACAGCCCGACCAATCTCGCGACCCTCCACGCGCTGCGGGCGCTCGGCGTGCGCATCGCGATGGACGACTTCGGCACCGGCTACTCGTCGATCGGCTACCTGCGCCGCTTCCCCTTCGACAAGATCAAGATCGACCGCTCCTTCGTCAGCGAGCTGCCGAACGACATCGACTGCCTGACCATCACGCGCGGCATCACCGAGCTCGCCGCCGGGCTGGGCATGAGCACGATCGCCGAAGGAGTCGAGACGATCGAGCAGCAGGAGATCCTGCGCGCCATCGGCTGCACGCTCGGCCAGGGCTACCTGTTCGGCCGCGCCATGCCGGCCGCGATGTCCGAGACGCTGGCGCACAGCCGCCGCACCGTCGCGGCGTGAGATCTGCCCGGCGCGGCGCGGGCCGGGCCGTCAGCGACGTACCCCCGACGACGGCTGTCCACCGACGTCGCTCCGCGCTCCGCTCATCCCCGCGAAGGCGGGGATCCAGAGCCCCGTTCCGTGACGCACCTGAGTCCCCGCCTTCGCGCTACGGGATGCACACATCTCAGAAAGCTGAGAAGTTTCAGTGAGGGGCAAACACGCCGGCTGCCCCCTCCGCCGTCGTCGCCGGGCTTGACCCGGCGACCCATCTCGCTGCGAGAGAGTGCTTTCAGGCGAAGGCGATGGATGCGCGGGTCGAGCCCCATAGGCGCTAAGATAAGGGGATTCCCGTCGGACCCGGGATGTGATTCAAGCTGGAGATGGCAAGGAACCATCTTGATTCGACCGAGTGGGATCGGCTCGTCGAGGGGCTCGGTGGTGAAGCGGCACTGACCGCGTCGGCTCGGGAGCTGAAGGCGTTCGTGCGCGCCCGCGGGATTCGC
>NZ_NHSK01000098.1 GCF_016653355.1 Rhodoplanes elegans
TCCCCGTGTGCGGGGAGAGGTCGACATTCGCGCGTCGAGCGCGAATGTCGGGTGAGGGGGCGTCGCCGCGAGTCTGAGCTTTACGGAAGCGCCCCCTCATCCGACTCGCCGCTGCGCGGCGAGCCACCTTCTCCCCGCGCGCGGGGAGAAGGATCTCGGCGCCCGCGGCGTCGCGGTAGCCCGCCCGCGGGGAGAAGGACTCGAGCGCCGCCTCGTCTCGCGCTGGCGTGCCGCCTCACCCCGTGATCTTGCGCACGATGTCGATCGCGCGGCGGAGCAGGGTCTCGGAGGCCTCGGCGGTGCGGAAGGCGGCGTGCGCCGTGATCGTCACGTTGTCGAGGCTCGCCAGCGGATGGTCGGCCTTCAGCGGCTCGGCGTGGAACACGTCGAGGCCGGCGTGGCGGATGCGGCGGTTCTGCAGCGCGTCGATCAGCGCCGCCTCGTCGACCAGGGCGCCGCGCGCCGTGTTGACCAGGATGGCGCCGGGCTTCATCAGCGCGAGCTTCTTCGCGTCGACGAGGCCGCGGGTCTCGTCGTTGAGCACCAGGTTCAGCGACACCACGTCGGACATGGCCAACAGCTCGTCGAGCCCGACCTGCGGCACGCCGGCCTCCGGCCGCGGCGTTCGGTTCCAGGCGATCACCTTCATGCCGATGCCGGCCGCGATGCGGGCGACCTCGCCGCCGATGCCGCCGAGCCCGACGACGCCGAGTGTCTTGCCGAGGAGCTGCATGCCTTCGAGCGGCGTCCAGGTGCCGGCCCGCACGCTGCGGTCCATCATCGCGACCGAGCGGGCGCAGGCGAACATCAGCGCGATCGTGTGCTCGGCGACCGCCGTGTCGCCGTAGCCCTTGATCGTGTGCACCGTGACGCCGAGGTCCTTCAGCTCGGCGATGTTCATGTAGCTCGCCGCACCCGTGCCCAGGAACACGATGTGGCGGAGGTCCTTGCAGCGGGCGATCTCGGCCGTCGGCATGTAGGAGTGGTCGTCGAGGCAGATGGCACAGCCGTCGAGCAGCCTGGGCAGGTCGGCGGCGCCGAACGGCGCCATGTTGACGGCGATCGGCGGGTCGTCGGGCCGATGAACGCGGGCGAACACGGGGGCGAGCTGCTGGTTGCAGTCGATGAACAGGGCTTTCATGCGGTCCGGATCGGGCTCGGGGTGGGCGGTATTGCCCCCTGGTCATAACCCGATCGCGCAATTTTTCGAAGGGGTTGGCTCGCACGGAGCCGGATCCGGCCCGGGCCGCGCGATGCGCCGGCCGGGGATATCCCGGGGGCTGCGGGACCGCGCCGCCTTGCGCCGGACCGGCGACAGGTGTTGTGTGCGGTCCGAGATTCGGGGGACGGGGCCATGCGCCTGGCGAGCTATATCACCCACGGCCGCTCCGGGTTCGGGGCGGTCGTCGGGACCGGGGTGGTCGACATGCGGCTTCGCATGGGGCCGCGCTTCCCGACGCTGCTCGACGTGCTGCGCCAGGGCGCGCTCGACGAGCTGCGCGCCGGCGCCGCCGGGGTGCGCCCCGACTACCCGCTGAGCGAGGTACGCTTCCTGCCGCCCGTGGTCGGGCCGGAGAAGATCCTCTGCGTCGGAGTGAACTATGCCGGGCGCTCGGACGAGTACCAGGATCCGGCGCACGACACGAAGCACCCCAATCTGTTCTTCCGCGCGCCCGGTTCGCTCACCGGACACCTGCAGCCGCTGGTGCGGCCGCGCGAGTCCGAGCAGCTCGACTACGAGGGCGAGATCGCGCTCGTGATCGGCAAGCGCGGCCGCCGCATCCCGCTCGCGGAGGCGCTCTCGCATGTCGCCGGCTACACGCTGTGCAACGAGGGCACGGTGCGCGACTGGCTCCGCCACGGCTCGCGCAACATCACGCCCGGCAAGAACTTCGATTCGTCCGGCAGTCTCGGGCCGTGGATCGTCACGGCCGACGAGATCGATCCGACCGTGCCGATGCGGCTCACCACCCGGGTCAACGGCGAGATGCGCCAGGACGCCACCACGGCGTCGATGATCTTCGGCTTCGCCGAGCTGATCGCCTATGCCAGCGTGTTCACGACGCTGGTGCCGGGTGACGTGATCGTCACCGGCACGCCTGTCGGAGCGGGCGCACGCTTCGAACCCCCGCGCTGGCTCGAGCCGGGCGACATCGTCGAGGTCGCCGTGCCGGAGATCGGCGTTCTGCGTAACGAGGTCATCGACGAACCATGACGGATTCAGTATCCGGCATGCGGGCCGCCTGCGTCATCGGCTGGCCCGCGGCGCATTCGCGCTCGCCCCTCATCCACCGCCACTGGCTGTCGGTCTACGGCATCGCCGGCGACTATCGGGTCGAGGCCGTGCCGCCCGAGGACTTCGCGGCCTTCGTGAAGGATCTGGCCGGCCGCGGCTATGTCGGCGCCAATGTCACGCTGCCTCACAAGGAGGCGGCGCTGACGCTCGCGACGCCCGACGAGCGCGCCAAGAAGATCGGCGCCGCCAACACGCTGTGGCTCGACGGGACCAAGCTGCGCGCCACCAACACCGACGCCGAGGGCTTCATCGCCAATCTCGACGCCGCGGCGCCGAAATGGGACCGCGGGCTCGAGACCGCGCTGGTGCTCGGCGCGGGCGGCTCCGCCCGGGCCGTGGTCTACGGCCTCGTCGACCGCGGCGTGCCGCGCATCTACGTCGCGAACCGCACCGTGGCGCGGGCCGAGGAGCTGGGGCGCCGCTTCGGCCCGGCGGTGCGGCCGATCCACTGGGACGAGGCGCGTGGCCTGTTCGGCGCGACGCAACTTCTCGTCAACACCACGACGCTCGGCATGGTCGGCCAGCCGGCGCTGGAGATCGGCCTTGGTCGGCTGCCGGCCAACGCCGTGGTCGCCGATCTCGTCTACGCGCCGCTGGAGACCGCGCTGCTCGCCGCGGCGCGCGAGCGCGGCCTGCGCCGCGCCGACGGCCTCGGCATGCTGCTGCACCAAGCGGTGCGCGGCTTCGCCTTGTGGTTCGGCGTGACGCCGGAGGTGACGCCCGAGCTGCGCAAGCTGGTCGAGGCGGATCTGATCGCCGCCGCGACCCCGGCCGCCAAGGCCGCCGGCGGGGCCGGGTAGGGCGACGAGGCGCTGCTCGGCGCGCGACGCCCGGATGGACCCTCGCGCGACATCCCAGAGGCCGGGACTCGACGGTCTCGCATGCCGTTCCGCTTCTTGCGGGATACCGTGACACCATGCGGGCGGTCGGCCGGTCCGCGGCAGCGGGCCAGGGTTGCGCCCAAAGATCCTTTCCGCCATCCTGCCGTCCCATCCATCGCGCTGCGAGGAGCTCGGCAGCATGGCCGCATCGAAGCGTGTCGGCCTTCTGGTCACCTGCCTGGTCGATCTGGTGCGTCCCTCGGTCGGTTTCGCGGCGGCGCGGCTGCTCGACGACGCGGGCTGCACGGTCGAGGTGCCGGCGCAGACCTGCTGCGGCCAGCCCGCGTTCAATTCAGGTGATCGCGCGACGGCGCGAAAGCTCGCCGAGCAGGTGATCACGGCGTTCGAGCCGTTCGACTATGTGGTGGTCCCGTCCGGCTCCTGCGCCGGACAGGTGCGGCTGCACTACCCGGAGATCTTCCAGGGCGATCCCGCCTGGCAGCCGCGCGCCGACGCGGTCGCCGCGAAGACCTTCGAGCTCACCCAGTTTCTGGTCGACGTCTGCGGCGTGTCGCGGGTCCCCGTGCGCTTTACCGGCCGCGCCACCTATCACGACTCGTGCTCCAGCCTGCGCGAGCTCGGCGTCAGGCTGCAGCCGCGAAAGCTCCTGGCGAGCGTCGAGGGGCTCGATCTGATCGAGCTGTCCGACACCGAGGTCTGCTGCGGCTTCGGCGGCACCTTCTGCGTCAAGTATCCGGAGATCTCGGATCGCATGGTCGGCAAGAAGGCCGACGCCGTGACGGCGACCGGCGCCGATCTGCTGCTCGCCGGCGATCTCGGCTGCCTTCTCAACATCGCCGGCAAGCTGTCGCGCGACGGCCGCGGCGTCAGCGTCCGTCACGTCGCCGAGGTGCTGGCCGGCGAGGTCGACGCGCCGGCGATCGGCGCCGCCGCGCCGGTTCTTCCATCGCCGACGGAGGCGAAGCCGTGAGCCGCGTCGCTATCGCTTTCCGGTCATTCCGGGGCGCCGCACCCGGATCGGCGCCATGCGCCGTCCGGGCACAGGCTCCGCGGCGAACCCGGAATCCAACCACGCGCACCCAGCCCTGCGCTGGATTCCGGATCGCTTCGCGGCGCGAGGCGTCCGGAATGACGGGACGTGATCACGAGGTCGCCCGATGAGCCGCGTCGCGACGTCCGAAAAATTCGTCGCGAACGCCCGCGAGGCGCTCGCCGACGCGGATTTGCAGGGGTCACTCGGCTTCGTCGAGACCAACTTCCCGGCGCGCCGCCGCACCGTCGTCGAGGCGCTGCCCGAGTTCGATGCGCTGCGCGACTCCGCGCGCGACATCAAGGCCCACACGCTCGCCCATCTCGATCTCTATCTGACCGCCTGGGAGGAGCGCGTCACCGCGCAGGGCGGCACCGTGCACTGGGCCGCGACCGCCGCCGACGCCAACGACATCGTGCTGAAGATCTGCCGCGACGCCGGCGCCCGCACCGTCACCAAGGGCAAGTCGATGGTCGGCGAGGAGATGGGCGTCAACGAGCATCTCGTCGCCAACGGCATCGTGCCGGTGGAGACCGATCTCGGCGAGTACATCGTCCAGATCCGCGACGAGCTGCCGTCGCACATCATCATGCCGGCCGTGCATCTCAACCGGCATCAGATCGCCGACGATTTCCGCCGCGTCCATACCGATCTGCCGAAGGATCGGGATCTGAGCACGGCGCAGTCGCTTCTGACCGAAGCCCGCGCGACGCTGCGCAAGAAGTTCCTGGCCGCCGATGTGGGCATCACCGGCGCCAACTTCCTGATCGCCGAGACGGGCTCGTCCGTGATCGTCACCAACGAGGGCAACGGCGACCTCACCTGCACGCTGCCGCGCGTCCATATCGTGCTCGCCTCGATCGAGAAGGTGATCCCGACCATGGAGGATCTCGCGCAGCTCCTGCGCGTGCTGGCGCGCTCGGCGACCGCGCAGGAAATGTCGGTCTACACCACCATCACGACCGGTCCGCGTCGCGCCGACGATCCCGACGGGCCCCACGCGTATCACGTCGTCGTGCTCGACAACGGCCGCTCCGCCATGCTGGCCGGCGAGTTCCGCGACATGCTCCGCTGCATCCGCTGCGGCGCCTGCATGAACCACTGCCCGGTCTATCACGCGGTCGGCGGCCACGCCTACGGCTTCGTCTATCCGGGGCCGATGGGCGCCGTGCTGACGCCGAGCCTGCTCGGCGTCGACCGCGCCGGCGATCTGCCGAACGCCTCGACCTTCTGCGGCCGATGCGAGCAGGTGTGCCCGGTCAAGATTCCGCTGCCGCGGCTGATGCGCTACTGGCGCGATCGCGAGTTTGCGCGCTCGCCCGCATCGGTGTCGCGCGCCGGCCTCGCGCTGTGGGGCTTCTTCGCCGCGCGCCCGTGGCTCTACCGCGTCACCACGGGGCTCGGAACGCGACTTCTCGCGCGGCTCGGCCGCACCCGGGGACACTTCAGCTGGCTGCCGCTCGCCGGCGGCTTCACGGCGACGCGCGACATCGCGGCGCCGCAGGGCGCAACCTTTCAGCAGCAGTGGCGGGTGCGCGGCACGCGGCGGCCCGATCGGCTCCGCACGGTGCCGTCCGGCAATCCGCACGGTCGCGGCAGCGAGCCGCACGTCGCCGAGCCGCGAGTAGCCGAGCCGCGAGTCGCCGAGACTGCGCCGGCAGAGCCGGCCTCCGGCCGGCCGCGACCGCGCATCGTCGCCGCCGGACCGGAGGCGCGGCCGTGAGCGGACGTGATCACGTCCTCGGCGGCATCCGCCGCGCGCTCGGCGTCACCGGCGAGGAGCCGTCGCGCCGGAAGATCGTCGCCGACCGGCTCGCCGACCATCCGCGTGGCGTCATCCCGGCACGCGGGCAGCTTCTGCCGGCGGCGCGCCTCGCGCTGTTCCAGAAGCGCGTCGATCTCGCCGCCGGAACGGTGGTGCGGGTGGTCCGCGCCGAGGCGGTGCCGGCCGCCGTGGCCGACTATCTCGGTGCCAACGATCTGCCGCGGGCGATCCGCCACGGCGCCGATGCGCGGCTCGCGGCGTTGCCCTGGGCGGCCGTGCCGGACCTCGCCGTCGCGGTCGGCGCCTCGGCGGGCGACGATCTCGTCGGCGTGTCGCACGCGCACGCGGCGGTCGCCGAGACCGGCACGCTGGTGCTGCTGTCCGGTCCCGACAACCCGACCACGCTGAACTTCTTGCCGGACCATCATCTCGTGGTGGTCGATGCCGCGACCGTCGCGGGCGATCTCGAGACCGTGCTGGCCGGGCTGCGGGAGACCCGCGGCGGGGCAGGGGGATGGCCCGGCGGCCTGCCGCGCAGCGTGCACCTCGTCACCGGGCCGTCGCGCACCGCCGACATCGAGCAGACCCTGATCCTCGGCGCCCACGGCCCGCGCCGCCTGCACGTGATCCTGGTCGGCGACGCCTGAGCGGTCGCACCGCACCATGAAACCATGCGGGCGGCCCGGCGTTGTCGTCCCGATGCCGAGCCTGCGGGCGCACCTGCGGGCCGTCCTTTCGCGCCACCGTCGCGCGCCTTGTCCATGGAGACCCCGATGTCCGACGCCAAGAAGAAGCACGTCGCCGATCCGGAGCGGCGCGAGGATCCGCCGCCCGGCACGTCCAAGGAGGCGATGGACAAGAAGCTCGACGAGGCGCTGGAGGAGAGCTTTCCGGGCTCCGACCCGGTGTCGATCGCCCAGCCGGCGCCGAGCCCCCAGGACAAGGATTCCGACTGAGAACCTCGTGTCCCGGCGCGTCGCGAAGCGATGCGAACCGGGACCCGGAGTCACGACGTCCGACGTGGACTCACGCTGGCTCCCCCGCTCGCGCCGGACCGCCGGCGCCGCGATGCCCATCACCCGCATGGTCCAGGGCGTGCTAGCCCGTTCACGATAAGATAATTTTCTTAAAGCGCGGCCGGGTCCGAAGCCCTAATATGCGCCCGACCCGGCCGCGCGTGTTCCGCGCGGCCGCACGATTTTGCGACCGAGGGGGCACATGGCTCGGAAATATTTCGGCACCGACGGAATCCGCGGGCGCGCCAACGGCGTCATCACGGCGGACCTGGCGTTGCGGGTGGGGCAGGCGACCGGCCTCGTCTTCCGGCGCGGCGAGCACCGCCATCGCGTCGTCATCGGCAAGGATACGCGCCTCTCCGGCTACATGATCGAGACCGCCATGGTGGCGGGCTTCACCTCGGTCGGCTTCGACGTGCTCCTGCTCGGCCCGATGCCGACCCCGGCCGTCGCCATGCTGACGCGCTCGATGCGGGCCGATCTCGGCGTGATGATCTCGGCCTCGCACAACCCGTTCGACGACAACGGCATCAAGCTGTTCGGCCCGGACGGGTTCAAGCTCTCCGACGCCGACGAGCTCGAGATCGAGGCGATGATCGACGCCGATCTCACGAAGAAGTTCGCCAAGTCGGCGGCGCTCGGCCGCGCCAAGCGCATCGAGGGCGTGCACGATCGCTACATCGAGTTCGCCAAGCGCACGCTGCCGCGCGCCATGTCGCTCGACGGCCTGCGCGTCGTCGTCGACTGCGCCAACGGGGCGGCCTACCGGGTGGTGCCGGAGGCGCTGTGGGAGCTCGGCGCCGAGGTGATCTCGATCGGCGTCGATCCCGACGGCCTCAACATCAACCGCGAATGCGGATCCACGTCTCCTCAGGCCTTGCGCGCGAAAGTGCGCGAGCTGCGCGCCGACGTCGGCATCGCGCTCGACGGCGACGCCGACCGCGTCGTGATGGTGGACGAGCAGGGCCATCTGATCGACGGCGACCAGCTTCTCGCCGTGATCGCCGAGAGCTGGCTGGAGGACGGCCGCCTCTCCAAGCCCGGCATCGTCGCCACGGTGATGAGCAATCTCGGGCTCGAGCGCCATCTCGCCGGCAAGGGTCTGTCGCTGGTGCGAACCGCGGTCGGCGACCGCTACGTGCTCGAGCAGATGCGCGAGCAGGGCTACAATCTCGGCGGCGAGCCGTCCGGCCACATCATCCTGTCCGACTACGCGACGACCGGCGACGGATTCGTCGCCGCCCTGCAGGTCCTCGCCTGCGTCAAGAAGCTCGACCAGCCGATGTCGGCGGTGTGCCGGCGCTTCGAGCCGCTGCCGCAGGTCACCAAGAACGTTCGCTACGCCAAGGGCACGGCTGGGCGTCCGACCGAGCACGAGAAGGTCAAGGGCGCCATCGCCGATGCCGAGACGCGGCTCAACGGCCACGGCCGGCTGATCGTGCGGCCCTCCGGCACCGAGCCGGTGATCCGCGTCACCGGCGAAGGCGACGACGCCGAGCTGATCGAGGCCGTGGTCGACGACATCGTCGGCGCCATCACCGAAGTCTCGGCGGGCTGAGCCCGACCGACCGAGCTCGCCATTCGTGTCCCGGGCGGGTCGCAACGCGACCCGGCGGGATCCAAGGGCGACGTCTCGTGGCGCAGACGACTTCCACGACAATGAGTGACACTGCGCCCCGGAGCGCCTGAGCGCCTGCTCACGGCACCGCGTTCGCGCACGGCACCGCTTCCGCGCTGCGGATCGTGGGCGCCGCCGGTCGATCCGGTGGCGCCATCGGCGCCGGGCCGACCTCGCGTTAACACTCCGTCAATACGTCGGGTAAATTACCGTCGTTAACGCGCCGTAAACCATAAAGGGGAAGTCAGCGTTAGGGTTAAGTTTTAGGGTTAAGTCCCCTTTAACCCTTGGTTGCCATCATCGCCTTGCCAGTGAGTGATCAGTCGGGTCGCGCGTCCCTCGCGCCCTGCCACACGGAAGGACGATGTCATGGCAAGCGTGAAGTTGTTAGCAGTCGCGGGGTCGGCCGTGCTTCTCACCCTGAATGCAGCGGGCGCCGCCGATCTCCCCCTCGCCCCGCCCCCGGTGCCGGTGGTCCAGGACTATTCGGGCTGGTACCTGCGCGGCGACATCGGGTTCAGCAATCAGCAGGTCAAGGAGATCGACAACCTGCTGTACCATCAGCCGCAGGTGACCTCGGTCGTCAACAAGAGCAAGAGCTTCGACGCTGCTCCGTTCTTCGGTCTCGGCGTCGGTTATCAGTTCAACAGCTGGCTGCGCGCCGACCTGATCGGCGAGTACCGCGCCAACGCGAACTTCCACGGCGCGGACGTCCAGAACTTCTCGGCCTACGGCCAACCCGGCTGGACCGCCAACAACTTCACCGCCAGCAAGTCGGAATGGCTGGTGATGGCCAACGCCTACGTGGATCTCGGCACCTGGTGGTGCGTGACCCCGTTCATCGGCGCGGGCATCGGCGGATCGTACAACCGCATCAGCAACATGGTCGATTCGTCGATCTCCAACTACTACCTGCCGGCGGCCGGTGGCTACGTGACGGGCCCCGGCATGGCCTTCGGTGCGGACACCGGCAAGTGGAACTTCGCCTGGGCCCTGCACGCGGGTCTCGCCTACAAGGTGACGCCCGGCCTCACGCTCGAGGTCGCGTACCGCTACCTGAATCTGGGTGACGCCGCGTCCGGCGATCTCGTCGACTACACGGGCGGCAACTTCTACAACAACCCGGTCGACTTCAAGACGATCACGTCGCACGACCTGAAGGTCGGCATGCGCTGGATGCTCTCCGCGCCCGAGCCGGTCTACCAGCCGCCGCTGATGCGCAAGGGCTGAACGCGACCGAGAGACAGGAACGAGCTTCCGCCGGACCGGAAAAAGGTCTCGCGTACCGGACCGGCGAAGACAAACGGCGCGGAGCGTTTCTCCGCGCCGTTTTCATTTTGTTAAGGACTGTCTTTAATCGTCGGCTACATTACTTTAACGAATTCGTCCGGTTTCGCGCATCGCGGGTAACCCGACATTAAGGTTAATGCCCGATGATCGCCATGGTCGCGAGCGTTGCGACCGTCCGGATCAGAGGGTCAGTCCCATGCGTAGCGTCGGCCTGTGCGGCCTCCTCCTCGCCGCCCTCGGCACCACCGCGTTCGCCGCCGACATGCCGGTGCTGCGCGGCTCCCAGGGCCTGATGCCGAGCGAGCCTGTCTATTTCCGCTGGGAAGGCGTCTACATCGGCGGGCAGGGCGGGTACGCGTCGGGCGGTTTCGATTTCGGCAAGGCCGGGTCGCCGCTGGTCGGCTCCATCCTGCGGAACAGCGTGCTCGAGGCGCCGGTCTCCAGCTGGGAAATTCTCGGCAAGGGGAGTGCTCCGGGCGCATCCTATGGCGGGTTCATCGGTTATAATTTCCAGTGGGACGACGCGGTGCTCGGCATCGAGGCGAACTACAGCCGAACCTCGCTGTCGGTCTCCTCGGGAGGCGGGCTGGCGCGCTCCATCATCAATCCGACCGGCAGCAATCCGCCGAGCGGCCACACCTACACCTACAACGTCACCGCCGGTGCGACGGCTTCGGCCACCGTGACCGACATCGCCACGTTCCGGGGGCGGGGCGCGTGGGCCGCCGGGCCGTGGATGCCCTACGCCTTCGTCGGCGTCGCCGTCGGTCGCGCCGACATCAGCCGCTCCGCGTCGATCAGCGGCACGCGCTACGACGACTATACCGTGGATACGACCCTTCCGGGCGGCACCGTCGTTCAGACGCCGGTGCGCGACGTCTACACGCTGTCCCCCGGCTCGCAAGGGGAGAGCAAGCCCGGCCAGTTCATCTACGGCTGGACGGCGGGTCTCGGCGTCGACGTCGCCCTCACCCAGAACGTCTTCCTTCGCGCCGAGTGGGAGTGGGTGCAGTTCAACTCGGTCGCCGGCATCGACATCAACATCAGCACGGCGCGCGGCGCCATCGGCGCCAAGTTCTGAACGTCTCGGACGGCCGAATCGTCGCGGGTCTCGCAGATCCCCGTCCAGTCCTGCGCAATCCTCAGCGTCGTGCGCCGCGCCGGTCGGCGCGGCGCTGCGTTGCGCGTGGTCGTCGTCGGCAGGCGCCTCAAAAAACACCGTGAGGTTGCCGACCGAGGGTTGACTCGGGCCGCCCGCTCTCATATGCCGGCCCGCGGGACACCCCTCCCCACCGAGGGGCGCCTATCTGAAAGGATAGTGATCATGACAGACGCTCCCGCCGCGCGTCCGCGCGTGCCCAATTTCTCGTCCGGCCCCTGCGCCAAGCGCCCCGGCTGGTCCCTCCAAAATCTGGCAGACGCGCCGCTCGGCCGCTCGCACCGTGCCAAGATCGGCAAGGCGAAGCTCGAGCGCGCCATCGAGCTGACCCGCACCGTGCTGAAGGTGCCGGCCGACTATAGCATCGGCATTGTGCCCGCCTCCGACACCGGCGCGGTCGAGATGGCGCTGTGGTCGCTGCTCGGCGCCCGGCCCGTCACCATGCTGGCCTGGGAGTCGTTCGGCGAAGGCTGGGTCACCGACGTGACGAAGCAGCTCAAGCTACAGAACGTCACGACCATGACGGCCGGCTACGGCGAGATCCCGGACCTTTCGAAGGTCGACTGGTCGAACGACGTCGTCTTCACCTGGAACGGCACCACGTCTGGCGTGCGCGTGCCGAACGGCGACTGGATCGCCGCGGACCGCGCCGGCCTTTCGATCTGCGACGCGACCTCGGCCGCCTTCGCGCAGGATCTCGACTGGGCGAAGCTCGATGTCGTGACCTTCTCCTGGCAGAAGGTGCTGGGCGGCGAAGCCGCGCACGGCATGCTGATCCTGTCGCCCCGCGCGGTCGAGCGCCTGGTCACCTACAAGCCGGCCTGGCCGCTGCCGAAGATCTTCCGCATGACCTCGGGCGGCAAGCTCAACGAAGGCATCTTCAAGGGCGAGACCATCAACACGCCGTCGATGCTGTGCGTCGAGGATTATCTCGACGCGCTCGACTGGGCCGTGTCGATCGGCGGCCTCGAGGCGCTGTTCGCCCGCGCGAACGCCAACGCCGGCGCGATCGCCGACTGGGTCGCCAAGACCCCGTGGGTCGATTTCCTCGCCACCGATCCGGCGATCCGCTCCAACACCTCGGTCTGCCTGAAGGTCGTCGATCCGGACATCACGGCGCTTCCGGCCGACGCGCAGGCGGCGTTCGCGAAGTCGCTCGCCTCGGCGGTCGAGAAGGAGGGCGTCGGCTACGACCTCGGCGCCTATCGCGACGCGCCGCCCGGCCTGCGGATCTGGTGCGGCGCCACCGTGGAGCGCGACGACGTCGTGGCGCTGACCGCCTGGCTCGACTGGGCCTTCGCCAAGACCAAGGCGGCACTCGCCAAGGCGGCGTGAGCCGCCGTCATTCCGGGGCGCGCGCCGGCGGCGCGCGAACCCGGGATCCGGCTCCATAGAAACACCGTCCCGTCGTGCCTCTGGATTCCGGCTCTCGCGGCTGCCGCCGCTCGGCCGGAATGACGGGCGAGCAAGGACATTTCACCATGGCTCCTCGCGTTCTCATTTCCGACGCGCTGTCTCCCGCCGCCGTGCAGATCTTCAAGGATCGCGGCATCGAGGTCGACTTCCAGCCGGCGCTGGGCAAGGACAAGGACAAGCTCGCCGCCATCATCGGCGACTACGACGGCCTCGCCATCCGCTCGGCCACCAAGGCGACGGCGAAGATCATCGAGCAGGCCAAGAACCTGAAGGTGATCGGCCGCGCCGGCATCGGCGTCGACAATGTCGACATCCCGGCCGCGACCGCCAAGGGCATCATCGTGATGAACACGCCCTTCGGCAACTCGATCACCACGGCCGAGCACGCCATCACCATGATGCTCGCGCTCGCCCGCGAGATCCCGCAGGCCGACGCCTCGACCCAGGCCGGCAAGTGGGAGAAGAACCGCTTCATGGGCGTCGAGATCACCGGCAAGACGCTCGGCGTGATCGGCTGCGGCAACATCGGCTCGATCGTCGCCGACCGCGCCCACGGCCTAAAGATGAAGGTGATCGCGTTCGATCCGTTCCTGTCGCCGGAGCGCGCCGTGACGCTCGGCGTCGAGAAGGTGGAGCTGCCGGAGCTGTTCCGCCGCGCCGACTTCATCACGCTGCACACGCCGCTCACCGAGAAGACCAAGAACATCATCTCGGCCGAGGCGATCGCCGCGATGAAGAAGGGCGTGCGCATCGTCAACTGCGCCCGCGGCGGCCTTGTCGACGAGACGGCGCTGCGCGCCGCGCTCGATTCGGGTCACGTCGCCGGCGCCGCCTTCGACGTGTTCACCGAGGAGCCGGCGACCGCGAACGTGCTGTTCGGCCATCCGAACGTGATCTGCACGCCGCATCTCGGCGCCTCGACCACCGAGGCGCAGGAGAACGTCGCCCTGCAGGTCGCCGAGCAGATGTCCGACTACCTGCTCCAGGGCGCGATCTCCAACGCGGTCAACTTCCCGAGCATCACGGCGGAGGAAGCCCCGCGCCTGAAGCCGATGGTCGAGCTGGCCGAGAAGCTCGGCTCGTTCGCCGGCCAGCTCACCGAGACCGGCCTCACCAAGGTGCAGATCACCTACGAGGGCGAGGTCGCGACCATGAACACCAAGGCGCTGACCTCGGCGGCGATCGCCGGCCTCCTGCGCCCGATGCTGCAGGACGTGAACTTCGTCTCGGCCCCCGTGATGGCCAAGGAGCGCGGCATCGTGGTCGAGGAGGTCACCCGCGAGCACGAGGGCGACTTCGAGAGCCTGATCACCGTGACGGTCGAGACCGAGCGGCGCACCCGCTCCGTGTCGGGCACCGTGTTCGCCGACGGCCGGCCGCGCATCGTCAACATCAAGGGCATCCGGATGGACGCCGAGTTCGGCAAGTCGATGCTCTACGTGACCAACGACGACGCGCCCGGCTTCATCGGCCGCTTCGCCTCGCTGCTCGGCGAGGCCGGCATCAACATCGCGACCTTCGCGCTCGGCCGCGATGCGCCCGGCGGCAACGCCATCGCGCTGGTCGAGGTCGACGGCGAGGTTCCGGCCGATCTCCTCGAGAAGGTCGGCAAGATCCAGAACGTCCAGCAGGCCCGCGCCCTGCGGTTCTGATCTCGTCCGCACCGACGCAATGCCGACGGGCCCGCTCTGCGGGCCCGTTTTTTTGTGCGCGCGTAACGGCGCCGACGGGTCGTTGCCGTCCGCTTGTGCCGGTGTACGCAACAAGCGGCGCCGCGCCCCCTGCGAAAGTCTGCCTTCGTCGTCGTCCTCTCATGACAAAACGCAAAGCGGGTGCGTCTGCGATCTGATCCGATCGCAACCATTGCTTGTCGACACGCATACATTGGACTGCCGGCCCGGTCGGCCGGACTTGCGGACCGCCGGTGCGGCTCCGCCCACTGCCGAAAGCCATCGTCCGGACGCGCTCAGCCGACGTGATCAGGTCGCGGCGGCGGCACCCGGACCAGAACCGACATGCCCGGTCCCGACCCCGTCGTGGCCGCGATGTCGCACATCGGCACAGGGTCGCATGTCGACCTGGGACGGCGGCCTGCAAGGGCCGGAGGGGAAACGTCGTGAGTCACGAGTGCAACGAGGACGCCATGAGGAGGGACCGCCATGAGTGAGGCCGTCTATGCGCGCATCCGCGCCAATCCGAAATTCCGCCAGCTCGTCGAGAGCCGCGGCCGGCTCGCCTGGACGTTGGCGAGCATCGTCCTCGTGCTGTTCTACGCCCTGGTGCTGACCATCGCGTTCGCGCCGGGCGTGATCGGCAGCCGTGTCGCCCCGGGCTCGACCCTGTCGGTCGGCATCGCGGCCGGGCTGTTCCAGTTCGTCTTCTTCTGGCTGCTCACCGCGCTCTATGTGAGCAAGGCGAACACCACCTACGACGCGCTCACCAACGAGGTGGTGCAGGACGCGGTGGCGGCCGAGCTGGCCGCGAATCGCGATGCCGCCGCCAAGGAGGCGCTCGCCGCCGAGACGGTCGTCGCAGTCGTTCAAGAGCGGCCCCGCGAGGCTTCGGGAGGAGCGCGCCGATGATCCGCATGTCCATGATCCGGAACACTGCGCGCTTCGGCGCGGCCGCCACCCTCGGCGTTCTCGCGGCGCTGTTCGCCGGCCCGGCGCTCGCCGCCGGTCCGGCGGTCGGCGACGCCGCCAAGCAGGCGACCAACTGGCACGCCATCGCCATGTTCGTCGCCTTCGTGAGCCTGACGCTCGGCATCACCTACTGGGCCGCAAAGCGCACCCGCTCGGCCGCGCACTTTTACACGGCGGGCGGCGGCATCACGGGCCTGCAGAACGGCCTCGCGATCGCCGGCGACTACATGTCGGCCGCGACCCTCCTGGGCCTCACGGCCATGGTCTACACGACCGGCTACGACGGCTACATCTACATGATCGCCTTCTTCGTCGGCTGGCCGATCATCCTGTTCCTGATGGCCGAGCGGCTGCGCAATCTGGGCCGCTACACGTTCGCCGACATCACGTCCTACCGGCTCGATCAGGGCCGGGTGCGCACCATGGCGGCGGTGTCGTCGCTCACCGTCGTGTGCTTCTATCTGGTCGCCCAGATGGTCGGCGCCGGCCAGCTGATCAAGCTGCTGTTCGGTCTCGACTACGTCTACGCGCTGTTCATCGTCGGCGGCCTGATGATGATCTACGTCACCTTCGGCGGCATGGTCGCCACCACCTGGGTGCAGATCATCAAGGCCTGCATGCTGCTGGTCGGCGGCACGCTCGTGATGGTGCTGGCGATGAGCCGCTTCGGCTTCAGCTACGCCACCGTGGTGAACGAGGCGACGTCGCTGCACAAGCTCGGCTTCAAGCTGTTCCAGCCCGGCGCGCTCCTGGCCGATCCGGTCAACGCCGTGTCGCTCGGCATCGGGCTAATGTTCGGTACCGCCGGCCTGCCCCACATCCTGATGCGGTTCTTCACCGTGGCGGATGCCAAGGCCGCGCGCAAATCGGTGCTCTACGCGTCCGGCTTCGTCGGCTACTTCTTCAACGTGATCTTCCTGATGGGGCTCTGCGCCATCGTCATCGTCGGCACCAACCCGGACTATTTCGAGGGCGGGCAGATCGGTGGCAAGATCGTCGGCGGCGGCAACATGGTGGTGATGCACCTCGCCAACGCGGTCGGCGGCGACCTGCTGCTCGGCTTCCTGGCGGCGGTCGCCTTCGCCACCATCCTGGCGGTGGTGTCGGGCCTGGCGCTCGCCGGCGCCTCGGCGATCGGCCACGACCTCTACGCTCGCGTGATCATGAAGGGGAAGGCGACCGAGCAGTCGGAGCTGCGCGTCTCCAGGTTCGCCTCGATCGGTCTCGGGCTCGTCGCCATCACGCTCGGCATCCTGTTCGAGAAGATGAACGTCGCCTTCATGGTCGGCCTCGCCTTCGGCATCGCCGCCTCGGCGAACTTCCCCGTGCTGATCCTGTCGATGTACTGGCGAGGGCTGACGACGCGCGGCGCCGTGATCGGCGGCTACACCGGGCTCGTCTGTGCCGTCGTGCTGGTGGTGCTGTCCAAGCTCGTCTGGGTGCAGGTGCTCGGCTTCGCCAAGCCGATCGTGCCCTACGACCAGCCGGCCCTGTTCTCGATGCCGCTCGCCTTCCTGGTGACGATCGTCATCTCCAAGCTCGATCGCAGCCGGCAGGCGGCGGGCGAGAAGGCGGCGTTCGAGGATCAGTACGTGCGCGCCCAGACCGGCTTCGGTGCCGCCGGCGCGGTGGCGCACTGAGGCTACGCCGCGAAGGGCGGCCGCCCTGCGCGGCCGCTGCCGCCGGCGCGCCACGGCGCGCCGTGCGGTTTGCCTCGCCGCGGCCGGCGGGATAGGAGAGGGCGGCGCGGGATTGCGCCCGCGTCCTGGCCTGCGCCCGGATGATCGTGCCGGGCCCGGCCGCACGGAAGGCCCCGATGCGTATCGTCAAGCACAGGATCACGGTCGCCACCACGGCGCCGATCGAGATCATCGACCTCACGCCGCGGGTCCGCGACTGGCTCGCCACGACGGGCGTCGCCGACGGCCTGCTCACGGTGACGACGCTGCACACCACGGCGCGCCTCAACGTCAACGAGCGCGAGGAGCGGCTGCAGCGCGACATGGTGACGTTCCTGAAACGCCTGGTGCCGCGCGACGGCGACTACTTGCACAATCTCGACACGGTCGACGGTCGCGACAACGCCCACTCGCACCTGCTCGGCCTGTTCATGAGCTCGACCGAGAGCATCCCGGTCGCCGGCGGACAGATGGTGCTGGGCGACTGGCAGGCGATCTTCTTCGTCGAGCTCGACGGACCGCGCGAGCGCCGGACGATCGAGCTGCAAGTGCTGGGGGCGTGAGTGAACACGGACGACATCGCAGGCTTCTTCGCGCGCCGGCAGGACCTCGATCCGGAGGCGTATCTCGAGCTCGACTTCGCCTTCGAATGCGCCGGCGACCCGCGCGAGGCGGCCGCGCATCTGGCGAGCGAGCAGTCGACGGCGCAGTGGCGTCGCGTCGGCGTCGACGAGGATTTTCGGCCGCGCTTCGCCGCCAAGGTGGTAGACCTCGACGCGACACCGCGTGAAAAGTTCAGCGTGCCGGTGGACGGCGTTCCGGCGACCGACGTGCACCGTGTGCGGGTGACGCTCGCGCATCCGCACGGCAACTTCGGGCCGCGCTTGCCGAATCTCCTCTCCGCCGTGTGCGGGGAGGGGGTGTTCTTCGTCCCGAAAATCCCGCTGATCCGGCTCCTCGACATCCGCTTCCCGGCGGCGTTCCTGGCCGCCTTCGCGGGGCCGCGCTTCGGCATCGCGGGGCTTCGTGATCTGCTGCGGGCGTACGACCGGCCGATCTTCTTCGGCGTCATCAAGCCGAACATCGGCCTGCCGGCGGAGCCGTTCGCCGAGATCGGCTACCAGGCGATGGCGGGCGGGCTCGACATCGCCAAGGATGACGAGATGCTGGCCGACGCGCCGTGGTGTCCGCTCGGCGAGCGCGCCGCGCTCCTCGGCGAGGCCGCGCGAAAGGCGGGCGAGGAAACCGGCGAGCCGAAGATCTATCTCGCCAACATCACCGACGAGGTCGACCGGCTGATCCCGCTGCACGACCTCGCGGTGGCGCGCGGCGCCGGCGCCGTGCTGGTCAACGCCATGCCGGTCGGGCTGTCGGCGGTGCGGATGCTGCGCGCCCATGCGAGCGTGCCGCTGATCGCGCATTTCCCGTTCGTCGCGTCGTTCGCGCGGCTGCCCTGGTTCGGCATCCATTCGCGGGTGCTGACGCGGCTGCAGCGCCTCGCCGGGTTCGACGCCGTGATCATGCCGGGGTTCGGGCCGCGCATGATGACGCCGGAGGCCGAGGTGCAGGACTGCATCCGCGCCTGCCTGGAGCCGATGGGCGACATCCTGCCGAGCCTGCCGGTGCCGGGCGGCAGCGACTCGGCCGCGACGCTCGAGCGGGTTTTTGCAAAGGTCGGCGGCGTCGATTTCGGCTTCGTGCCGGGGCGCGGCGTGTTCGGCCACCCGATGGGGCCGGCGGCGGGGGCGCGGAGCCTGCGCCAGGCCTGGGACGCGATCGCGGCCGGCGTGCCGGTGGCGGAGCGCGCCGCCAAACATCCCGAACTCGCCGCCGCGCTCGCCGCCTTCGGGGGCTGACCCGGCGCGCCGCCGTCGCGGCGCCGCTGCGGCCGTCGGCGGATCTTGACCCGGGTCAATGCGGCGCACCGGCACGGGTGCGAGCCGGAACCATGACACGCCGCGACACGGTTCGCCGGCGGAGCGGCAAGACCGGCGGCGATCGCGGCTCTCCGCAGGAGGTGCCCATGCGCGCCCTCGTCCGCTGTGCCGCCGATCTCTCCGTGAAGCTCTCGATGCGCCGGCCGTGCCGGCCGATGTGGCGGCGCGCCGGGATCGCCGCCGCGGCGATCCTCGTGGCGTCGGCCGTCGCGCTGCCGCTCGGTCTGTCCGGGCCGGCGGCGGCGCGTCCGCCCGGCATCGGTGGTGGCGCCGACGTGCCGCGTGCCTGCACGGGCGGGCGCCATTGGGACCCGGTGCAGCAGCGCTGCGTCTGCGCCAGCGGCGCGGTGTGGAACGCGGCGCGCGGCGGCTGCTATCGGCCGGCCCCGGCGCCGCCGCCGACCTGCTCGGGCGGCCGCCGCTGGAACCCGGCGGTCCGGCACTGCGTCTGCCCGCCCGACCGCCCCTACTGGAACCCGAAGAAGGGGGAGTGCTTCCGCAACCCCTCGCCGCAACCCCCGCCGGGCTGAGCGACCGGCGAGGCGCGCGGCCGGGCTCGCCGCGCCGGGCGCGGCCGATCGACCGCCGCCTCGGATCGGCGCCGGTGAGCCGCCGCGGCTGTGACAGGACGGCCACGCATGCGCAACATAAGGCGTGGTGAACCCACTATTCAGGAAATTTAATTAGTAGCGCTCTATTGATTGTGGCACATTCTGCCCAATCCGTCGCGGGGCGTGACAGCCGCGTGACGGCAGCGCCACCCCCGGAAGCTCCCGTCGAGAGACACCTCCGGTCGCCGCGGCGCTCAGGAAAAACCGGGAAGGGGAACGCCATGCGCCACGACGACACCCGCCATCGGCACGACACCACCTGCCGGACCTGCGGCACCCCGGTCGCCGCGCCGGTCTTCTTCGACACCCGCGGCCACCACTACTGCTCGCCCGACTGCGGCGAGAATGTCGGGGTCGCGCACGCCCACGGCCACGCGCACGGCCATGTCCACGCGCACGCCCACGCGCCGGCCGCGATGGAGATGCGCTGAGGGCGCCGCGCGGGACGGCCGGCGGCCCGCCCGCTCCCGCCGGGGCGGGCACCGGTGCGGCCGGGCGCGGCGATCCGCCACCGGTCGCGGGCGGCCGGCCCGTGCCAGGGTCTTCGCCCGGACGGTCCGGCGAACCCGCGAGGTCCCCGCATGACGATTCCCTGCCGCTTCGAGCGCAGCGTCCTCGCTCACGACGCGCACGCGCTCGTCGTCCAGAGCCACCACCCCGCCCTCTACGATCTCGGGCTCGACGCCCTGAAGGGCCTGCGCCTGCGGCTGCGCGAGCTGCGCGACCGCGAGCGGACGCTGGCGCGACAGAAGCGCCGCGAGGTGCGCGGCAAGGTGGCGCCGCGCGGCGGCAGCTTTCCCGGCACGGCCGAGCAACCGCTGCGCCGCAAGCAGGTGTTCTCCGCCGCGCTGAAACGGGTGAACAAGGAGATCGACCGGCAGGAGCGGCTCGCGGCCCGCACCGCCCATGCCGAGGCGGCGCGCCGGGCGCTTGAGATGCGCCGCGCCGCCTGGTTCCCGCCGCGGCCCGCGGCCGGCGAGACCGCCGGCGACGGCATGCGCCCGCTGCCGAGCCAGCGCCGCAAGGCGGTGCTGCCGCCCGCCCGCATCGGCCGCGTCTCGCAGGCCACCAAGCGCGCCCAGGCCGCCCGCGACGCGCGCGGCTGAGCGCGCTCGTCGGACGGGTGGAGCCGAAGGCGATACCCTTGGCCGGCGCGGTGCCGCGGATGATGGGTATCGCTGTCGCTCCACCATCCTACGGCCAGCCGTCCTTCCTCCCGCGGCGCGCGTTTCACGCCCGGGCTGTGCCCATGACCCGTGCCCTCGGCCCAAGAAACCGAGGGGAGCGGAGCGCCGAGAGGCGCGTCCGTAGTGTGCGCCTTCGCGAGGAAGGCGCGGCGCGCATCGCGGCGAACGATGCGCGACGCCTGTCGGCGCTCCGCTGGTGGCGTCTCTGCGGTCTCGGGCTCGTAATCGCGGGCGTCGCAACCACGACGGCGGCGGTCCGGCGTCGCGCTCTGCGGACGCTCCGGGTCCCAAGGGGGTGTCGAAGACCCTAGTGCCCGGCGGCGCACTCCCGAGCCGCCCGGGAGCCCGGCGGACGAGGCCGGACGCGCGGGCGCCACATGCGCCGGCGGTTTTACCGTTGCTCCGGCGCCCGGCTTTTCCGGCGGGTCCGACCCGCCCTTGGTGCGCTTTTGCGAGCCCCGGTGCCCCGGAGCGCGAAAACCGCACGTCGCCGGCCCGCCCCATCGCCCGACGTCACCGGTCGACGCCCCTCGATGGGCAGGACGGAAGCGGTTTTACGGGGCGATAGGAATAAAGTCGAGAAGGCGCCGAGGCGGCGCAACCTGTAGGATGAGTGGAGCCGAACGCGACACCCATCCTACAGGCTGGACGATCGGAACACCGTCGTGACCTCGGGCATACGGAAGACGAGCATCGAGACAACAGGAGTTCATCGATGAAGACGCTGATCACCGTTTCCGTACTGGCCGCGGCCTCGGTTCTCGGCATCTCGGCCGTCGCAGCCCAGCCGGCCGGGTCGAACATGCCTGGCGCGGGCGGGACGTCGCAGTCGGGGCCGAGCGGCGGCGGCATGATGCCGGGCATGATGGGACAGGCCGGACCGAGCGGAGGTCCCATGGGGATGGGCATGATGGGCGCGGGGATGATGGGCCGTGGCATGATGCGGCCCGGCATGACCCGGATGATGGTCGTCATGATGGACGCGAACGGCGACGGCACCGTCTCTCTCGACGAGTTCCAGGCCGTGCATGCGCGCATGTTCAAGGCCATGGACGCGAACGGCGACGGCAAGCTGACCGCCGACGAGGTGTCGGCGTTCCACGGAGGCGCTGGTTCGAGCGGCTCGAAATGACAGGTCGGAAGGCGATCTGCCCGGGGTCGGACCGGCATTTCAATATCGCCGGTTGCATCTGGCCGTGCAGGATGGACAGCGCGTAGGATGGGTGGAGCGAAGCGATACCCATCATCCGGCCGCGTCCGGGAGTCGTTGGGTATAGCTTCACCCATCCGTTGGGCTGCAGCTCGTGAGCGTGCCGCACGCCGATCATCGGGCGATGTTCTTGGACCGGCTCGACACGCTGTTCGGGGCGGCCATGGTCGCGCGCAGCCGGGTGGTCCGCGGCGCCTCGGAGGACTGGACGTTCGACGCCGTGGTCGAGAGGGCCGGCCGCCTCGCCCTGTTCGAGCTGGTGCCGCCGCACGCGGTGGCGGTCGGCAGCGCGGTGACGAAGTTCCTCGACATCCGCGACCTCGGCGACAACGAACCCGGCCGCATCGCCGTCCTCGGCGACAAGGCCGCGACCCCGCACCTCGCGGTGCTGTCGCACACCGCCATCGCCGCCGACGATCCCGACACGGTCCTGGCCGCAGCGGCGTGAGAATGGCCGCAGCGCCGTAGCCCGGGTTGAGCGCAGCGAAACCCGGGATCCTTTGGCGGATGCCCGGACGAGACGAGCACTGGATTCGCTGCGCTCAATCCGGGCTACGCTTGCTACTCTCGCTTGATTTCCTGTACTAGCACATCATCCGGAATATTAATGGTATCGACCAGGAAGGATGCGCGTTTGCTCGCCGCTCGATTGGGGTGCCAGACCGAAGCATCAGAGTGGGGGGTTCCTGTAACATATACCAGATTGTGCCGCAGTAGTGCATTTAAGCATTTGTCTATGAGTTCATTATTGATTCCGTGCACTCCACGATAGAACGAAGTCTTTTTTCTCCCGGATCCGGGCTGATTAAATAGCTTTCTGAGTATTATTTTAAGAACTTTAAACCATTCCGGCAATGAGGTTGCCATAATATCAGAGTTCGTCGCATCTATAAGGGTTTTTATCTCGATCTGATCATCCCTCAAGCCGCACTTCGTGAGCCGTTGCGCGACATCTGCGGAGCAACTCAATTCCTTAACCCGGCATTTTGAAAACTCAAGGCGCTCAATTTGCGATGAATCAAGAGAAATGTTGAGCACATCAAAAATGCAATCCTCGAATAGGAGTTGAGCAATACTTGTTAGCTCAGGTGTTATCTCAAGTTCTTGAAAAGCAGCAACATGTATCTGGATTTTCTTTATTTCTTTCCTAAGCAGCACCTCAGGCTCCAATGCTGCGCAGACCAGTAGATCGGCTAGCAAGTTGCCGTTGGATAAGTTGTTATTGTTCATCAAGGCCTTTATTGCGGCGCTGAGTTGGCCACTCTGTCCATCCATTCGCAATGCGGAAACAACCACCCGTGCAGTTAGTTGAGACGCTCCCGACCGTGTTTTTGTAAGAAGTCGAAGCATTCTGAAAATTGCTTCTGAATTTATGTAATTATCACTGTTCGTTGCTAGTGCCCTAATTGCTTCTACAATGGTCCCGGCTTGTGCTGCTTCAAAAATCGCGTTATCGATAAAACCTCTCTCTTCGTTGGCATGTCCTGCTGTCAGTCCGGGAAACCGCATTAGGACCTGTTGAACGGAGATGTCGGGCTCCATTTCCATAACGTCTCGATAAGCATCGGCAACGTGCAAGCTCGTAATGCGCCCAGGGTCTGAGATATTTGTTCGCGCCAACAGGGCGATGCGTTCAAGTAGTCTACGTATTTGACGAGGTTCGGCTCCCTTGGCGACCCGTGTCTCTCGGGCGCATAGGCGATTCAATAGCAGGTTCCAGCCATCCCCGGGGGACAGGGGATTAAGCAGTTCCGTGTCACCGCTAAGTTGCGGGCCGAGTTCGAAGTATATATAAGCTAATAATAGTGCGCGTTGTGGCAGCCAATCCATTATTACTGCATTTCTAGTCGTTGGGTTGATCTTGTGAAATAAAATCTTTACTTCACTCTCGCTTAAGTCGTGCAACGAAACGTGTGCAAAGTCGCGAGCGCCGAGGCAAGCTCGCATCTCATCAAAAGATGAAAAATAGCTTTGCCGCCCTGATATAAGTATAGGCGTTGAGCCCGGAGATTGCTCAATTGCAGATCTAATTATGTGTGACGAAGCGTACCGAATGTCGCGTGACGATGTTGTGAGTCGCGTAAAGCCAGCTCGAATGAGCTCATCAAAGCCGTCCAATATCAGTACACAGCAGTCAGACGTCCAAGCGTGCACCAATTTTTCTCGTTCGGATCGGAGTCCTACCCACTTTGCGTGCCGCTCTAATAGGTCAATGAAGTCGTCGTTTTCGTCAAATGCTGTATCGCTGAGATTTATGTAAACTGGAAATCTATAAGTTTCTCCGCTTTCATACTGCTCTGCTAGTCGGAAGAATAGCTCTCGAAATGTCATGCTTTTACCGACGCCAAAGTCACCTGTTACCACAGTGCGGGTGCGGCGTCTTTGGTTTATATCTTTCACAATATCGTCTAGAGTGATTTTGGATTGATTGTCGTAATCCCTAAATGGAACGTGCACATATTGTTTCCTATCCAGGTGAATCGAATCGTCTTGTGGATTTCGCACGCTTCCAAATGGTCTCTTTCGTCGCTCAAATAGATAAGATTGGCTGCAGTTGAATTTGTTAACAAAGTATGGAAATGAGCAAGCCTCAATCCACGATCCGTGATCAGATGCAATTCGATGAATCTCAGGAGTAGCTTCTGATTGTGTTATAAAGTACCCTCGAATTGGTTTAACTTGCGCGTCTCCAACCAAAGCTTTACGTGTTGAGCGTATCTTTGAAATGTCGTTTTCGGCTTTCTTTTTTGTTCTTTCGGTGGTGCATTCAATTATTACGAGTTCGGAGGCATTATCGATGATGACATCAACTTCCCGGCCGTCGATATGCCGATTCACTTGAACGTGCTCGCCTCCCCAATGCCTGCGGCAAAAATCGGCGACAAGGCGTTCAAACTCTGTTCCTGGTTGTGGTGCCATCGCCATAAGATGCCTCATTTTTAGTGAAAAAGTCGTAATTCAGCTGTGTGGGTGGCGCCTTCAGCGCCCCCCTTGTTCCGTTAAGCATGGGTGTGAATGCCAACTTAATCTCGAATCTTGAGATTTTACAAGTATCACTTTTCTTGTCCGGCCGCTGGCGTCATGCCACCTTCTTTCAGAACGTAGAATGTAGAACGAAGCGATTGTGGGCGAAGCCAATCAAACTCTCTTTTGTGAGAGTGATATGTATCGCCTCCTGCTCCTCCAATCCTGTCTCGTCGCGCATGCGCCCACTCCCAT
Organism: Rhodoplanes elegans; assembly: GCF_016653355.1. Classification (GTDB taxonomy): domain Bacteria; phylum Pseudomonadota; class Alphaproteobacteria; order Rhizobiales; family Xanthobacteraceae; genus Rhodoplanes; species Rhodoplanes elegans. The sequence goes on from NZ_NHSK01000098.1 coordinate 24,918, forward strand.
CCGCCACCCGCACCGCCCCCCTCGACCTCCCCGTCGCGGCGCGCTACACCGCGGCACGGCGGTTCGGACTCGCGCCGGCGGCTGGATTCTTCTAGAGAATTCGGTCGGAGGGGTGACCCGGCCCTCCCGCGGCCGTCCCCCGTCGGTTCCCGCGACAGCGTTTTCTCGGCACCGGCCGCTTGCCGCCCGTTTAGGGCCCGGCACGCGGGCCGTGTGTCCGCGCGTCCGAAACCGTTCGGCGGCGAGGACGTGGATGGCCGGGACGAGCCCGGCCATGACGGAGGGGGTGGCGCGTCGTCGCCCGCCGTCGGCTCGATCTCGGCCCGGCTCGGCCGGGTGGTACTGAAGCCCGGCTCGGTCGGGCGAAAAGGACGTGGATGGCCGGGACGAGCCCGGCCATGACGAAGGGGAGCGGTTCGCCGCTCCGGCTCGATCTCGGCCCGGCCTCGCCGGGCGCACCATCGCCCCTGGGGCGAACAACACGCCGCGGCCGCGCGCCCCGAACCCGGGACGGCGGCGGCCCGGCCCGAAGGACAGAAGGCTGACATGGCGAACGTCGTGGTCGTCGGTTCCCAGTGGGGCGACGAAGGCAAGGGCAAGATCGTCGACTGGCTCTCCGAGCAGGCGGACGTCGTGGTGCGGTTCCAGGGCGGCCACAATGCCGGCCACACGCTCGTCATCGACGGCACCACCTACAAGATGTCGCTCCTGCCCTCCGGGGTGGTGCGCGGAAAACTGTCGGTGATCGGCAACGGCGTGGTGCTGGATCCGCGCGCGCTGGTGGAGGAGATCGACCGGCTGAACGGGCAGGGCGTCGGCCTCACCCCCGAGACGCTGCGGATCGCCGAGAACACCTCGCTCATCCTGTCGCTGCACCAGGAGCTCGACGCCAACCGCGAGGCGGCGGCGAGCGCCCAGACGCGGCTCGGCACCACCAAGCGCGGCATCGGCCCGGCCTACGAGGACAAGGTCGGCCGGCGCGCGATCCGCCTGATGGATCTCGCCGACCTCGAGTCGCTCACCCCGAAGATCGAGCGGCTGCTGGTCCACCACAACGCGCTGCGGCGCGGCCTCGGCCTGCCCGAATACGACCCGAAGGCGATCTACGACGAGCTCGCGGCCGTCACCCCGAAAGTGCTGCCCTACATGGATTCGGTGTGGGTGCTGCTCGATCAGGTGCGGCGCGAGGGCAAGCGGATTCTCTTCGAGGGCGCCCAGGGCGCGCTTTTGGACATCGACCACGGCACCTATCCGTTCGTCACCTCGTCCAACACGGTGGCGGGCCAGGCGGCGACCGGCTCGGGGCTCGGGCCGTCGGCGGTCGGCTACGTGCTCGGCATCTGCAAGGCGTACACGACGCGGGTCGGCGCCGGGCCGTTCCCGACCGAGCAGGACAACGAGATCGGCCGGCTGATCGGCGATCGCGGCCACGAGTTCGGCACCGTCACGGGCCGCCGTCGGCGCTGCGGCTGGTTCGACGCCGTGCTGGTGCGCCAGACGGTGCGCACCTCAGGGATTCACGGCCTGGCGCTCACCAAGCTCGACATTCTCGACGGGCTCGACGAGATCCAGGTGTGCACCGGCTACCGCCTCGACGGCCGCACCATCGACTATCTTCCGGCGAGCGAGCGGGCGCAGGCGCGGGTCGAGCCGATCTACGAGACCATCGAGGGCTGGAAGGACAAGACCGCCAATGCGCGGTCCTGGGCCGAGCTGCCGGCGCAGGCGATCAAGTACGTGCGCTGGATCGAGGAATTGGTGGGATGTCCGGTCGCTCTGCTCTCGACGAGCCCGGAACGGGATGACACTATCCTGGTCCACAATCCCTTCGAAAGCTGACCACGCCGCGCCTCGGGGGCGAGGAACGCCGGGACAAAGCGGGACCTGATGGCCGACTACTATCCACTGATCGCCAAGGCGGTCGCGGGCCTCGAGAAGAACACCGGCGAGGCGCGTCGCACCCTCTACGAGCGGGCCCGTGGCGCGCTCGTCGCCCAGTTGCGCGGCGTGCAGCCGCCGCTCGGCGAGTCGGAGATCACCCGCGAGCGGCTGGCGCTCGAGGAGGCCATCCGCAAGGTCGAGTCCGACTCGGCCCGCAAGGCGCGGGCCGAGCGGTCCGACGCGATGGCGTCGCGGCTGGGCGGCGGATCCTTGGGTGGCGGATCCTTGGGCGGCGGGTCGTCGGCCGGTGCCACGGACCGTCTGGCCGCGGCCGCGGCGGAACGCGCCGAGCGGGCGGAGCGGCGGCCCCCTCGGGTCCGGACGGCTTGCGATCCTCCGGCGCGGCCGGCCGCGCCGGAG
>NZ_NHSK01000099.1 GCF_016653355.1 Rhodoplanes elegans
ACGTCACCGGCACCGTGCCGGTCGCCCGCCTGGTGCCGCCGCCGGCGACGCCGCTGCCGGCCACGCCCGCCCCGACGCCGCCCGCCGGGGGTGCCGAGGACGGCGGGTCCATCGAGGCGTGGCCCGAGACCCTGCCGGCGGCGCTCGCCAGCAAGCCGCTGGTCGCCGGCGTCGCCTCGCGCAATCCGGCGGCCGCCTACGAGATCGCCATGCGCTACGCCGAGGGGCGCGGCGTGACGGCCGACATCGCCGCCGCCCTGCCGTGGTTCCAGCGTGCCGCCGCGGCCGGCCTCGCGCCCGCCCAGTTCCGGCTCGGCAGCCTCTACGAGAAGGGCAACGGCGTGAAGAAGGACCTCGCCGAGGCGCGGCGCTGGTACCTCGCCGCGGCCGAGCGCGGCAACGCCAATGCGATGCACAACATCGCCGTGCTCTACGCCGAAGGCATCGACGGCAAGCCCGACTTCCCGACCGCCGTGCAGTGGTTCACCAAGGCGGCCCGCCACGGCGTCGCCGACAGTCAGTACAACCTGGCGATCCTCCACGCCCGCGGCATCGGCACCGAGCAGAACCTCGCCGAGGCCTACAAGTGGTTCGCGATCGCCGCCCAGAAGGGCGACAAGGACGCCGCCAAGAAGCGCGACGACCTCGGCGCGCGGCTCGATCAGCAGAGCCTGACCGCCGCGCGCCTCGCCGCCCAGAGCTTCGTGCCGCTGGTCGCGCCGGAGGATGCCATGACGGTGCCGCCGCCGCCCGGCGGCTGGGAGGACGCGTCCTCCGGCCGCGGCCGCGCCAAGCCGAAGAGCCGCATCCCGATGGAGCAGGCCGCGCGGCTGTGACGATGTCCCAGGCGGCATGTGCGCCGTGATGGGCGCGCAGGTCACGGCCGGCGACCTGCGGCCGCCGTCGCGCCGATTTCACTTTCCGTTTGCGGAGCGAGCCTGTAGGGCTTCGCGACAGCGTGGTTTTCCGCGCCGCGACGTCGTGACGACCCTCGACCCCTGACCGGCATGCGTCCCCGGACCAGGCCGCGGATCCGAGCCCGTGGAAATCTATCTCCCGATCGCCGACCTGCCGGTGAACGTGTTCCTCGTCTTCGCGATGGGGACCGCGGTCGGGTTCATCTCGGGCATGTTCGGGATCGGCGGCGGCTTCCTGATGACGCCGCTCTTGATCTTCATCGGCGTGTCGCCGGCCGTCGCGGTGGCGACCGTGTCGAGCCACATCGCCGCCTCCTCGTTCTCGGGCGCGCTCAATTACTGGCGGCGCCGCGCCATCGATCTCGCGCTCGCCTTCATGCTGCTGATCGGCGGCCTGATCGGCACCGCGGTCGGGGTGTGGCTGTTCACGCTGCTGCGCGCCATCGGCCAGCTCGACCTCGTCATCGCGCTCTCCTACGTCGTGCTCCTGTCGTCGGTCGGCAGCCTGATGGTGGCCGAGAGCGTGCAGGCGATCATCCGGCTGCAGCGCGACAAGAACACGGTGCCGGCCCGTCATCCCGGCGGCCACACCTGGCTGCACGGTCTGCCGCTGAAAGTGCGGTTCAAGCAGTCGCGGCTCTACGTGTCGGTGATCCCGGTGTGGATCATCGGCTTCGTGATGGGCTTCCTCGGCGCCATCATGGGCATCGGCGGCGGCTTCATCCTGGTGCCGGCTCTGATCTACATCCTGCACGTGCCGACCAGCGTGGTGATCGGCACCTCGATGGTGCTCACCCTCGTCACCATGGCGAGCGCGACCATCATGCACTCGGCGACCAACCATCTGGTCGACGCGCTGCTCGCCCTGCTCCTGATGGTCGGCGGCGTGATCGGCGCCCAGTTCGGGGCGCAGGCCGGGCAGAAGATGCGCTCCGAGCGGCTGCGGCTGATGCTCGGCCTCCTGGTGCTCGCGGTCGGTCTGCGCTTCGCCGTCAACCTGTTCATCGTGCCGGGCGAGCTGTTCTCGTTCCGGCTGATGGAGGGCGGCCGATGAGACGCGCGCCGCTCCTCCTCGCCGCGCTGATCGCCGTGCTGGCGGGCGTGGCGTCGACGACCGTCGGCGCGGGCGCGGCCGAGCGGCTCGTCACCTCGCTGTCGACCCACCGGGTGCTGATCAACTCGGTGTTCACGGGCGCCGAGGTGGTGCTGTTCGGCGCCGTGGAGAGCGACGGCGCGGCGCCGCCGCGGCGCGGTGGCTACGACGTGATCGCCACCGTGGTCGGGCCGCCCCAGACTCTCAAGACGCTGAAGAAGGACCGTCTGCTCGGTATCTGGATCAACGCCGATTCGCGCACCTTCATCGGCGTGCCGGCCTATCTGGCCGTGCTCGGCACGCGGCCGTTCGACCGCTTCGTGCCGCCCGACCGGCTGCGCCGGCTGCAGATCGGGCTCACCAACCTGGTGCTGCCGCAGCAGATCGGCCCCGACATCGCCGACGTCGTCGCCGACGATCCGTTCCGCCAGGCGTTCCTGCGGCTGAAGACCGAGCGCAAGCTCTACATCGAGGATCCGACCGCCGTCACGATGCTGTCGCCGACCCTGTTCCAGGCGTCGATCCCGCTGCCGGCGGAGGCGCCGGTCGGCATCTACGAGGTCGACGTGAAGCTGTTCCACGACGGCGTGCTGGTGGCGCGCTCGACCTCGGCCTTCGAGATCGCCAAGGTCGGCTTCGAGCGCTTCGTCGCCACCGCGGCGGTCGACAACGGCCTCCTCTACGGCATCGTCACCGCCATGATGGCGCTCCTGACCGGCTGGCTCGCCTCGGTGGTGTTCCGGCGGGATTGAGCGGGCGCTCTCCGCGTGGGGGAAGGCCTCGTGTCCCGGGCGCGGCGCATTGCGCCGCGAACCGGGACCCAGGGCGATCAGGCGAGGTGGCTGCCGTGCGGCCCCTGGGCCCCGGCTCTGCGGCGCATCAGGCCTGCGGCCTGCTGCGCCTTGTCCGGGGCACGCGGCCGAGCATCGAGGCTGGGCCGAAGCCCGGCCGTGACGCGCTCGGGTGTTTGGTGGCGGACCTACTCCACCAGGCCCTTCTTCACCAGCCAGTCCTGGATCAGGTCGGCGACCTGGCCGTTGTTCTTGTCCATCATGAGCATGTGCGAATTGCCCTTGATGCCGACCTTGGGCAGGTCGACGACGTCGACGCTGCCGCCCGCCGCCTTGATCGCGTCGCCGAAGGACACGTCCTTGGCCCGCATGGTCGGCCAGCGCGAGTCCTGCTCGATGTAGTCGCCGAACACCATCAGGGTCGGCACGTTCTTCAGGGCCGCCGCCTTGGCCGGGTCGCCCGGCACGGCCGGCTCGACGGCCACCAGCGCCTTGACCTTGTCCGGATGCTCCTGGGCGATCCGGAAGGCGAAGCCGCCGGCCTGGCTGTGGAACAGGATCACGCAGGGGCAGACCTTCTGCACCAGCTCGGTGTAGGCGGCGACGATCGCCTTGTCGCTGTCGAGCCAGCGCGGCACGTTCTGGCGGACGAAGTTGTCGTAGGCCTCGACCGGGAACTGGCTGCCGGGCAGCGTCTTCAGCTTGGCCGGATCGGGGTTCCAGGAGCCCGGGCCGGCGCCGATGCGGAACCGCTCGAAGGCGTTGGCGCGGGTGAGGAACACGGGCGAGCTCGGCCAGATGTCGGGGCTCGGATAGCCGGAGCGGCCGCGCTCGACCGCGTCGGAGACGTAGACGTCCCAGCCCTTGCGCACGAACATGTTGAGCCAGCCGTCGCGGCCGTCCGGCGTCGTCTCGTAGGTCACGCCGGTGAGCCCGCCGCCGTGCCACATGAGGAGCGGATACTTGCCCTTGCGGGTGGCCGGGAAGAAGTACTGCACGTACATCTGCTCGACCTGATAGGGGCCGTTCGGGTCCATCTTGGCGGGCGTGCCGCCGGCCGCGAACACCACCTCGCGCACCGGCTTGCCGGTGACCTCGACGATGCGGCCGCCGATGTGGAACGAGCCCATGTCGCGCAGCGCGATCGGCTCCTTCTTGGCGGCGGGGTTGGGCAGCACCGGGCCGGTCGGGGCTGGGACGGCGGCGGGCGTGGTCTGGGCGTGCGCGGACGCGCCGAGAAGGCCGAGCGCGAGCCCGGCCAGCAGCAGTGTTTTCATTTGTTGAAGACTCCCGGAAGTGACGACGTCCGGGATGGTAGACGGCCCGGTCGGCACCGCAAGGCGTCGTGCCGCGTGTGCCCGGGGGGCGACACGCAACACGACGTGATGCGGGCTCACCCTTTCGCGCGGGCCTGGTCGGCGAGCGTCTTCAGCACCGCGCGGAGCTGCGCTGCCGTCGTGATGCGCTCGGGGAAGGCCACGCGGCGGGTGAGGTCGCCGGCGGCGAGATCCAGGCCGTCGGGGTCGAGGCCCGTCACCTTCCAGGCACCGGCTGGCGCGCCGGCCAGCACGGTGGCGTAGAGCGCCACGGCCTCGGCGTGGTCCTGGTTCATGTGGGCGATCGCGCTCTCCTCGGCGGCCAGCAGCTCCTCGGCGCCGGCGAGATTGCTCAGCACGTCCTCGGGCGCGAGATCCGCGGCGCGGGCGAAGCCGCCGTTGAGGTGGAAGGCGGCGACGATCATGCGCCAGGTCGAGAAGTCGGGCAGGGCGGCGTAGAGCTCGGCCTTGGGATGGTGCGACAGGAAGCGGCGCCTCAGCGCCGGGTCGTCGTCGCGCACCAGGCTGCCCAGGACGGTGAGCCGCGGATGGGCGAGCGGGTCGCCCTTGCCGGTCGCGGCGAGCAGGATCGAGGCGCGGCCGTCGCGCTCCAGGTTGGCGGTGTGGGTGGCGAGCCGCGACAGCAGCAGCACGGGCGATCCGTCCGCCGCGGTCGCCACGTTGACGAGCGAACCGAATGGGTGGCCGGTGTGGCGGTCGTTGGTCGAGAGGGTGCCGGCGCGGGTCGCCCGCAGCAGCTGCCGGGCCCCCGCGACAGGATCGAAGTCCTCGGGAAGCTTGGCGTTTTCCGGGATGCGCCCGGGCATCGTGCCGGGCCGGGGAGGCGGAATGTCGGTCACGGAGGGTCTCCTGGTCGAGCCCCGACTGTCGGATGCCGGAACGACGAAATAAAGCCCGGAGCGATCCCGGTATGGCGAAATCGCTCGCAAATCACTAGACTCCGGCCCGGAACGCGCAGCTCGGACCCGCTCCCGCACCGACGGGAGGGGTCACATTTCGGCCCAGCTTTGCGGGCTTCAAGGCCCGAAGAGTTTGCCCGACAACGGGAAATGAGGCCCATGCCGACCATCGCGCTCGTCGACGACGACCGGAACATCCTCACCTCGATTTCCATCGCGCTCGAGGCCGAAGGGTATCGGATCATGACCTACACGGACGGCGCTTCGGCGCTGGACGGGTTCAAGACCTCGATGCCGGATCTCGCGATCCTGGACATCAAGATGCCCCGCATGGACGGCATGGAGACGCTGCGCCGGCTGCGCCAGAAGTCCGACGTGCCCGTCATCTTCCTCACCTCCAAGGACGAGGAGATCGACGAGTTGTTCGGCCTCAAGATGGGGGCTGACGACTTCATCCGGAAGCCGTTCTCGCAGCGGCTCCTGGTCGAGCGGGTCAAGGCGGTGCTGCGCCGGGCGATCCCCAAGGACGGTGCCGCCCCGAAGGAGACCGACTCGGCCAAGGTGCTGGAGCGCGGCCTGCTCCGCATGGATCCGGAGCGCCACACCTGCACCTGGAAGGGCGAGCCCGTGACCCTCACGGTCACCGAGTTCCTGATCCTGCAGGCGCTGGCCCAGCGGCCCGGCGTGGTGAAGAGCCGCAACGCCCTGATGGACGCGGCCTACGACGACCAAGTCTATGTCGACGACCGCACCATCGACAGCCACATCAAGCGGCTGCGCAAGAAGTTCAAGCAGACCGACGACGACTTCGACATGATCGAGACCTTGTACGGCGTCGGCTATCGGTTCAAGGAATAGCCACGGTTCGACCGGCCGGGCGGAGCGGCACGCCCGCCGAGCGGTCCCGCGTGCGTCGATGACGTCCGTCGGGACGACCGATCCGTGAGACGTCCCGAGAATCGTTCCGAGACCCGCGAGGCGCAGCGCCCGTGCTCGACCGAATTGCCGACCGCGACCGCGTGAACCGCGACAACGCTCACCCCGGCGCCGCCGACGATCGCTCGGCAGTGCCGGCCGAGGGGCCGCTCGCCGTCCCGCCCGCGGGTGCGCCGCGGCGCCG